>NZ_JABDWE010000007.1:0-279758 GCF_019685125.1 Rhizobium sp. NZLR10
AATAAGCCGATATGGCCAGAAAACCCGCCTCAATCGGCCAAAATCCCACCGCACGACAGCCAGTCTGTAAAAAAATCAGACCCACAGCAAGCAACTGCGCCAACGCAGAGCGAATTTCAGCAGCCTGCTAGATCAGGATGATTTTAGGTCGGGACGGCCTAAAATCTGAATCCTGTGCTGAGCCGCCTCCCAACAAAAGTGATATCAGGGGCGGTTGACAAGAAAGCGGTCATGATCCACCTGGAGGGCACTGTTTCTAAAGCGCGTCGCAATCTCTCGGATTCGCTTCTTGCGCTTTAGGTTCTTATTTTACGCATGTCGTTATCGCAAAACCGCTGCACACTTTTGCGCGACATGCTTTAGGGGTGCAAAAACTCTTCATGTCCTCAGCCGCCGATTTTGATCCGAAACCGCGCCGCGCTTCTATTGCCGTCGATGTCGGCGGAGTCATCGTCGGCGGCGGGGCGCCGGTCGTCGTGCAATCGATGACGAACACCGATACGGCCGATATCGATTCGACCGTTGCCCAGGTCGCTGCCCTCCACCGGGCGGGCTCGGAACTGGTGCGCATCACCGTCGACCGTGACGAGAGTGCGGCCGCCGTGCCGAAGATCCGCGAGCGGCTGTTGCGGCTTGGCATGGACGTGCCGTTGATCGGCGACTTCCATTATATCGGCCACAAACTGCTTGCCGATCATCCTGATTGTGCCGAGGCGCTGGCGAAATACCGCATCAACCCCGGCAATGTCGGCTTCAAGGACAAGAAGGACAAGCAATTCGCCGAGATCATCGAGATGGCGATCCGCTACGACAAGCCGGTGCGCATCGGCGTCAACTGGGGCTCGCTCGATCAGGATCTCTTGACGGCGCTGATGGACAGGAATGCCGAAGCCGGTTCGCCGCTTTCAGCCCGGCAGGTGACCCGCGAGGCGATCGTGCAATCGGCACTGCTTTCGGCAGCCCTTGCCGAAGAGATCGGCCTGCCGCGCAACCGCATCATCCTGTCGGCCAAGGTCAGCCAGGTCCAGGACCTGATCGCCGTCAATTCCATGCTCGCCGAACGCTCCAATCATGCTTTGCATCTCGGTCTGACCGAAGCCGGCATGGGCACCAAGGGTATCGTCGCCTCGTCGGCGGCGATGGGCTTCGTACTGCAGCACGGCATCGGCGATACGATCCGCGTGTCGCTGACGCCGGAGCCGAACGGCGACCGCACGCGTGAAGTCCAGGTGGCGCAGGAGATCTTGCAGGTCATGGGCTTCCGCCAGTTCATTCCTGTCGTTGCCGCCTGTCCCGGCTGTGGACGCACGACGTCGACGGTGTTCCAGGAGCTTGCCCAGAACATCCAGAACGACATCCGCAAGAACATGCCGATCTGGCGCGAGAAATATCCTGGCGTCGAGGCGCTGAACGTCGCCGTCATGGGCTGCATCGTCAACGGTCCCGGCGAAAGCAAACATGCCGATATCGGCATTTCGCTTCCGGGCACCGGCGAGACGCCAGCGGCGCCCGTCTTCATCGACGGCCGGAAGGCTCTGACGCTGCGTGGCCCCCATATCGCTGCCGATTTCGAGGCGCTTGTCGTCGACTATATCGAGAAGCGTTTCGGTCAGCGGACGGCGGCGGAATGAGCGACCGCAAGTTCGGATGAGCCGGTACTGGTCGCCAATCGTCAGCAAGCTGCAGCCCTACGTCGCGGGGGAGCAGCCCCGTATTCCCGGACTGGTCAAGCTCAACACCAATGAAAATCCCTATGGGCCGTCTCCAACGGCGCTCGAGGCGATCCGGCAAGCTGCGGACGATCGTCTGCGGCTCTATCCGGACCCCGCCGCCACGGAATTGCGCCAAGCGATCGCCGCCGGTCACGGTTTGACGGCGGAAGAAGTCTTCGTCGGCAACGGTTCCGACGAGGTTCTCGCCCACGCGTTTCAGGCGCTGTTGAAACACGAGCGGCCGCTTCTCTATCCAGATGTGACTTACAGCTTCTATCCGACCTATAGCCTGCTATACGGCGTCGAGACGGTCGAAGTGTCTGTCGATGACAGGTTTCAGATCCGGCTGGCAGATTACGACAGGCCGTGCGGTGCGATCATCATCGCCAATCCGAACGCGCCGACCGGCATCGGCCTGCCGCTTGCCGACATAGAGGCGCTTATCGCCGCCCATCCGGATGCGGTCGTCGTGATAGACGAGGCCTATATCGATTTCGGCGGTGACAGCGCTATCCCGCTCATTTGCAAATATCCCAATCTGCTTGTCGTTCAGACCTTGTCCAAATCGCGCTCGCTTGCGGGTCTGCGCGTCGGCTTTGCGCTGGGGCAGCGGGAACTGATCGAGGCGCTGGAGCGCGTCAAGGACAGCTTCAATTCCTATCCGCTCGATCGCCTGGCGCAGGTTGCCGCGACGGCGGCAATCAAGGACGAGGCGTGGTTCGAGACATGCCGAAAGATGCTCATTGCCAGCCGGGACGGTCTCGTCCGGGAACTCGAAGCGCTGGATTTCGAAGTGCTGCCGTCTCAAGCAAATTTCGTTTTTGCAAAGCATGAGAGCCAGTCGGGTGCAGCGCTTCAAGCGGCTCTGCGGGAGCGTGGTGTTCTCGTCCGGCATTTCGCCAAACCGCGTATTTCGGAGTTTCTGCGCATCAGCATCGGCACGGACGAGGAATGCGCGCGCCTGGTTTCGGCTTTCAAGGAAATATTGTCGGCGTGATCCGACGATTCAGCTCTTCCGGTCGGCGATGAAATGCGCGGTGGCGATGAGGGTCGAGGCGCGGGCACCGTAGGGGGCAAGCAGTGTCTCGGCATCGCGGACATGCTGATGGAGTTGGGCTTCGGCCCATTCCATGCCGCGTAGCGCTACAAGCGTTCCCTTGCCGCGGGCTGCATCTTTGCCGGTCGCCTTGCCCATGGTTGCAGTGTCCGAGGTCAGGTCGAGGATGTCGTCAGCCAGTTGGAATGCAAGTCCGATCTTTTCGCCGAAGGCGCGCAGGCGGCGGCGATCTTCCGGCGGGCTGGCCGAGATGAGGGCGCCGGCTTCGCAGGCAAAGCGGATCAGCGCGCCTGTTTTCATCGCCTGCAGGCGGATGATGCCGGCCTCGTCAGGCGCTTGTCTTTCTGCCGCGAGATCGAGCGCCTGGCCACCGGCCATGCCGCCGAGACCGGCGGCGCGAGCAAGAGCCAGTACCAGCGATGCCTTGCTCGTTTCGGGAAGGGCTGTTTCCGGCGTGGCGATAATGTCGAAGGCGTAGGTCAGCAGGCTGTCACCTGCGAGGATCGCGGTGGCTTCGTCGAATTTTTTGTGTACCGTCGGTTTGCCGCGGCGGAGATCATCATCGTCCATGGCCGGCAGGTCGTCATGCACGAGCGAATAGCAGTGAACGCATTCGAGTGCAGCGCCGACGCGAAGCGCCGCCGCGGCGTCACCGCCGAGAAGGGCGGCACTTTCGACGACGAGAAATGGGCGCAGTCGCTTGCCACCGTTCAACACGGCATAATGCATGGCGTCGCGCAGCGTCTCAGGTCTGACGATTTCATCGGAGAGAGGGCTCGGTGACAGCAATGCGTCGAGCAACGCCTCGATCTCGCGGGCGTTGTTCCTCAGCCTCGTTTCGAAAGTGTCCCGGTTCGCGTCCATGGGCGCTGTTTGGCATGAGCGCCCCGGGGCTTGCAACGGAATTGTCGATGGCGCAGCAAGATTTGCCACGCACTCTGGCATAAGCTCCGTACAGGCGCTATGACAACGACAGGGGCGAAATCGGACTGGGGAACATTGGATATAGCGCCGGAGAGAGAGGACAGCGTCGACATGCCGGCTCGTCGGCAATGGTTCGGAGACCGGCGTCTATTGAAACGCATTGTTCTTTCCGTGCTGATCGTGCTGATCCTTCCCTATGCCCTGATCTTTTTCTATCTGCTGCCGTTCATTCACCCGGTCTCGACGTTGATGCTGCGCGATCTCGTGCTGCTGCGCGGTTACGATAGGCAATGGGTGTCGCTTGATGACGTCGCCCCGGCTCTGGTGCAGTCGGTGATGATGTCAGAGGACGGGCAATATTGCTTTCACGGCGGCGTCGACTGGGCGGAAATGCGGATGCTGGTCGAGGATACGCTGAAAGGTCAGGCGACGCGCGGCGGCAGCACCATCCCGATGCAGACGGCTAAGAACCTCTTTCTCTGGAACGGCCGCTCCTTCGTGCGCAAGGCGATGGAGCTTCCGCTCGCTGTCTCCACGGATTTCGTCCTGTCGAAACGGCGGCTGATGGAAATCTATCTGAACATCGCCGAATGGGGTCCCGGCATTTACGGCATCGAGGCTGCGGCCCAGCATCATTTCAAGGTGCCGGCGTCGAAACTGACGCGACGCCAGGCATCGCTGCTTGCCGTTTCATTGCCGAACCCGATCGACCGCAATGCCGGCAAACCAGGACGAGGCCTTCGTCGGCTTGCCGGCGTGATCGAGAGGCGCGCACAGGGCTCGGGCGATTACATCAAGTGCATCTATAGGTGAGATCGGAGCTTATGGTTACAGCGCCGCGCGTCCTTCAGACGCGTACAAGGGCGCTTTAAAGCCTTGAATTGCTGCATAAGTTTGTCCTTGAATCGATCACGCTTTAAGGAATTATGCAGGAGAAGGACCAAACGTCATCTGACATTCTTGGTTCTGCCATATGGGCGAATGCAGTCCAACTGGAGCCCCTGAGTCGCCCATGACCATTACGACGCTTTCGCAAGAGCTTCTCTGTTACTCGAAGACACACAATCCGAACCCGCCTGCGCACCTCGGCAGCCGCTATCGCAAGGTCGGCGGTTTTCTGCCGGAAGCCGGCAATACCATCGTCTGCCATCTCGACAAGGGCTCGCAGACGCAGGCGGCGTTGATCGAGGCGCGTGAGAGATATCTGGCGATGCCCGAAGCTCCACAGTTCCTGTTCACGCCGATCTCCAGCCTTCACATGACGCTGTTCGAAGGGATCATCGAGACCAGGCGCCGGCAGGATTGCTGGCCGGGCGATCTCCCTCTCGAGACGCCGATAGACGACATGACGGAACTGCTGGCGGCGCGGCTTGAGGGTTTTTCGATGGCCGAGCCCTTCAAGGTGGCGATCGTCGAAGCTCGCCCGTCGGGCCTGCTCGTCGACGGGGTGACGGAGAACGACCGCAAGGTCATGCGCGCCTGGCGCAACGCGTTTGCTGATCTTCTGGGCTACCGCCAGCCGAGCCAGGAGGACTACAAGTTCCACGTGACATTCGCCTATGCGATCGAACGGCTGGAGGATGAAGCCTTGCCGCGCTGGCAGGCAATGCTCGACGAGGTCGCCGACGATATCCGCCGCAAGGCCCCTGTTTTAGAACTGGCACCGCCGGCATTCTGCGTGTTCGAAGACATGAACCATTTCCACGAATTGCTGATTTTCGATTTCGACGCCTGAACGGGAGAGGCTCATGACTAGACCGACGCTCTACATCGCCAACAAGAATTATTCCTCCTGGTCGTTCCGACCCTGGATGGCGCTGACGGGCGTCGGCATCGATTTCGAGGAGGTGCTGATCCCTTTCGACGACGCGGGCGGCAATCCGAATATCAAGGCGGTCTCTCCGACCGGGCGCGTGCCGCTTCTGCAGCATGGCGCATTGAAGGTCTGGGAATCGCTGGCGATCATCGAATATGCCGCCGAGCTTTATCCGGACGCCGGTCTTCTGCCCGCGGATCGTGCCCAGCGGGCGCTCGCCCGTTCGGTTTCGATGGAAATGCTCTCAAGCTTCCGGGCTCTGCGCGGCGCCTGCCCGATGAATATCCGCCGGCCGAAGGCCAGGATCGCGCTGCCGGATGGGGTCGAGGCCGACATCAGCCGCATCGAGACGATCTGGCGGGATCTGTTACAGCAATCCGGCGGGCCGTTTCTCTTCGGCGCGTTCGGGGCCGCGGATGCGATGTTTGCGCCTGTCGTCAACCGGTTCGAGATCTATGACCTGGTCAGCGGGGACGACACGCTGGCCTATATGGCGACCATGAAGGCGCATCCGGCCTGGCGCAAATGGGAAGAGGCAGCCCGCGCCGAGGCTTGGATCGTGCCGGAAGACGAAGTCTGATACGGAATCATCGGCTTCGCAAAAAATACGCATGGGGACTGGTCAAGGCCACCCCTTGCATGTATAAGCGCGCGAAATTCCGAAATCGCGACATGTCCGTTTCGGCCGCCGGTGTGGCCGTGGGAATGTTTTGCCCGCAAGTGGAGTAAGAGAAATGGCTGTACCGAAGAGAAAAACAAGCCCGTCTAAGCGCGGTATGCGCCGTTCGGCAGACGCCCTTAAGGCTCCGACCTACGTCGAAGACAAGAACTCCGGCGAACTGCGCCGCCCGCACCATATCGACCTGAAGACCGGCATGTATCGCGGCCGCCAGGTTCTGACGCCGAAGGAAAGCGCATAATTTCCGATCCGGCTTGTCCGATCGAAGTTGCAAGGCCGGCCTCAAGCCGGCCTTTTGCTTTTCGGCGATATGATATTTGCAATGACTTGCAGTGTGGCAGCGGTTTGCGGCAGTATTCTTCCAGCCCGCTACAGCGCCGTGCGTCTTTTCAGGCGCGCAAAGGACGCTGTAGCACTTTGAATCGACGCAATATGCTTTGCGAAAATCGAATCTGATTTGCGCAAAGCATATTGCGCTGGGAGATTGCCGATGATCGCCGCCATGCCTCTGATGATTATCCCGTTTATTCTCTACAATCTGGCGATGCTGGGCCTGATGGGCGATGGCGGCATTCCTGCCCTGCAGCATGATATCATCGTGCTGTCGATGATCTCGGGCGCGATATGGAGCATGGCGCTCGGCGATCTCATTATCGTCATAGCGCTTGTCGTGCTGTTCTTCGAAATCCTGAAGGCAACCAGAACCGGGCCTGGCAACCTTATCAACCACATGCTGTCGATGCTGGTTTTCATCGCCTTCCTGGTCGAGTTTCTACTCGTCCGGGACGCTGCGACGCAGGTATTCTTCATTTTGATGACGATCGCTTTGATCGATGTGATCGGCGGCTTTGCCGTCTCGATCCGGAGCGCCGGGCGAGATGTTTCTATCGGCTTATAGGTTGTCGAGCTTGTTCTGAAGGGCGCGGAGCTGTTCCTTCAGCTCATCGATATCCTTAGCCTCGGCCTTGCGGCTTTCCTTGGCGGGTGGCGTCATGAAGGGCGAGAACATCTGCATGGCCTGCTGAAACAGCTCGGTGTTGCGGCGAACCTGGTCCTCGACCATCTGCATCGGCAGTTGCAGGTTCTTGCCGAGAGGTGTTTCGCCCAAGGCGCGGTTCACCTGCTCGCGCATCTGAGACTGCTGTTCGGCGAAGGCGCGCATCGAATGTTCGAGAAAGCTCGGCACGACCATCTGCATCTGGTCGCCGTAATAGGTGATGAGCTGGCGCAGGAAGGAGATCGGGAGCAAGGTGTTGCCGGTCTTCGATTCCTGTTCGAAGATGATCTGGGTCAGCACCGAATGGGTGATGTCATCTCCGCTTTTTGCATCCTGGACGGTAAAATCTTCGCCCTTCTTCACCATCTCCGCCAGGTCTTCCAGCGTGACGTAAGTGCTGGTGCCCGTATTGTATAGCCGGCGATTGGCGTATTTCTTGATTACGATCTGACCCTCATGCTTCGCCATATCAGTCTCCTGGACCCCCGTCTGAATTATGGATATTCCTCCACTTCAGACTGTAAACGCAAAAGAAGGCCGGTGACAATCTCTTTGTGCGATGCGGCAAACCTTTAACAGAGCAGATGAATCGGGCTTTCGCAGGCTCTGCCGAAAAATGACCGCAGCCGGTCTTCGCGTTTGACTTGCGCTCCAAGCTTTGCCAGTTTCCTCTTATGTAAGTGAGACGAAAACGAGGAGCGTCCCCATGAGCAATTCATCCATCGTCATCGCCAGCGCAGGTCGAACAGCAGTCGGCTCGTTCAACGGCGCTTTCGCAACGGTTCCCGCGCATGAGCTCGGGGCGGCCGTCATCAAGGGTGCGCTCGCGCGCGCCGGCGTCGATGCCGGCGAAGTGGATGAGGTGATCCTCGGCCAGGTTCTCGCTGCCGGGGAGGGCCAGAACCCGGCTCGCCAGGCGGCGATTAAGGCCGGAATTCCGAATGAAGCGACGGCCTGGGGCGTCAATCAGCTCTGCGGTTCGGGTCTGCGCGCCGTCGCGCTCGGCATGCAACAGATCGCCAACGGCGACGCCAAGATCATCGTTGCCGGCGGCCAGGAATCCATGTCGATGGCGCCGCATGCCATGCATTTGCGCGGCGGCGTCAAGATGGGCGACGCGAAGATGATCGACACGATGATCAAGGACGGCCTGACCGATGCCTTCCATGGCTACCACATGGGGATCACCGCCGAAAATGTCGCGCGTCAGTGGCAGCTTTCGCGCGACGAGCAGGATCGGTTCGCCGTCGCCTCGCAGAACAAGGCGGAGGCGGCGCAGAAGGCCGGCCGCTTTGCCGACGAGATCATCCCCTACATCATCCAGACGCGTAAGGGCGACGTTACGGTCGATGCCGACGAATATATCCGCCACGGCGCTACGCTGGAGGCGATGGGCAAGCTGCGCCCGGCCTTCGATAAGGAGGGCACCGTTACGGCCGCGAATGCGTCCGGCCTCAATGACGGTGCGGCCGCAGCGGTGCTGATGAGCGAAGCGGAGGCGGTCCGGCGCGGCATCCAGCCGCTCGCCCGCATCGTTTCCTGGGCAACGGCGGGCGTCGATCCGCAGATCATGGGCACTGGCCCGATCCCGGCTTCCCGCAAGGCGCTCGAAAAGGCCGGCTGGTCGGTCGGCGATCTCGATCTCGTCGAGGCCAATGAGGCTTTTGCAGCGCAAGCCTGCGCCGTCACCAAGGATCTCGGATGGGATCCTGCGATCGTCAACGTCAACGGCGGGGCGATCGCCATCGGCCATCCGATCGGCGCTTCCGGCGCGCGCGTTCTCAATACGCTGTTGTTCGAAATGAAGCGCCGCGGCGCCAAGAAGGGCCTTGCAACTCTTTGCATCGGCGGCGGCATGGGCGTCGCCATGTGCTTCGAAGCGCTTTAAAGTAGCATACGATCCGTCATTGATTGAAAATCTCGCCACAAGGCGGGGCAAAAACAAAAAGGGAGCGGAACATGAGCAGAGTGGCTGTGGTCACCGGGGGTACGCGTGGAATCGGCGCGGCCATATCCATGGCGTTGAAAAATGCCGGATACAGGGTTGCTGCCAATTATGCCGGCAACGACGAGAAGGCCAAAGCCTTCCATGACGTTACCGGCGTCCCGGTGTTCAAATGGGATGTTTCGGATTACCTCGCTTGCGGCGAGGGGATTGCCAGGATCGAAAGCGAGATCGGGCCGGTCGAAATCCTCGTCAACAATGCCGGCATTACCCGTGACGCGATGTTCCACAAGATGACGCCGCAGCAATGGCACGAGGTGATCAATACCAACCTCACCGGTCTGTTCAACATGACGCATCAGGTCTGGACCGGCATGCGCGACCGCAGCTTCGGCCGGATCGTCAACATCTCCTCGATCAACGGCCAGAAAGGCCAGATGGGTCAGGTGAATTATTCGGCAGCCAAGGCGGGCGATCTTGGCTTCACCAAGGCGCTGGCCCAGGAAGGCGCGGCCAAGAACATCACCGTCAACGCCATCTGTCCCGGTTATATCGGAACGGAAATGGTGCTTGCCGTGCCGGAAAAGGTGCTGAACGAACGCATCATCCCGCAGATCCCCGTCGGCCGTCTCGGCGAGCCGGAAGAGATCGCGCGATGCGTCACCTTCCTCGCCTCCGACGATGCCGGCTTCATCACAGGTTCGACGCTGACGGCCAATGGCGGGCAGTTCTTCGCCTAAAGTACATCTCGCAAAACTGTATTGTCGTTTGCGATTACGACATGCGTGACTTTCCGAGTAGATCAGCGGTGGATTGAAGCAAGAGCGCGTCCCGTCGGATGCGCTCTTGCTTATTTCATGCCCCATGCCCGCGCGAGCAGCAAAGAAAAACGGGCGCCGAAGCGCCCGTTGGGAGTCCGATATGCTTTTTGCCGATCAGCAACGGGCCTCGTAGCGGCGGCCGTAACGGTCGCGATAGACGCAGTAGCCGCGGCGTTCGACCGAGTGGCCGATGAGAGCGCCGGTCAGACCGCCGGCAACGGCGCCGACCGCAGCACCACCCCAGCTGTTGGTGACAACACCGCCGATGACCGCACCGGTGCCGGCGCCGATCGCGGTACCTTGCTCGGTCGCTGTGCAGGATGCCAGAGCGCCAACGAGCGCACCAATAAGAACAATCTTCTTCATCATGTCGTAACTCCCCAGGTTTGTTGGCCTTTAGACGCGGCCCATGAGTACAAGAATAATGATAATCACGAGAACTAGCCCCAAACCGCCGGAAGGTCCATAGCCCCAGCCACGGCTATAACCCCAATTCGGCAATGCTCCGATCAAGAGCAGAATGAGGATAACAAGAAGTATTGTGCCAAGCATGGTGTGTTTCCTTCATTTCATCGGCAATTTGAATGGACGAGAAACACGTATTGGCGATTTTTGTTCCCGGTTAAGCCAGGAAATGTCATGCGTCCTGACCTCCGCCTATCGGAAATTTGCTCGTATGGTTAAAAAGGCGTTTAAATACAATATGTTGCGGTGAACAAAGCGAGAAAGTCCCGATGTCGCCGATTCGTCAGCGATTCGTTCCGTTTTTGATCGGTGCGCCGCCATTGACCATCCCGAGTTAACCGCATCTGAATCCGCCTTGCTAAAGCTTAACGCCAACACGACGAGGCGGAACGGGACATCCGCTACCGATCCGCATTTAGCGCGCCGATTGAAATCCGGCCACCAGATATTGCCGTGAACAGAAGGCGAAACCAATACAGTCGGCGATTCGTCGCCGATTTGTTCGGGCTTTGGTCGACAGGTTAATTACGGGCGCAATTTTCGATTGTTCGTCGCAGGACAGACTCGTCTTCTACGACAGCGAAATACAAAAGGGGAGGGAGTCCAGCGATTCAGCATCTAGTGGGAAAAACTGATTCAAAATCAATACTTAGCCGTGAACAAAAGCTGAATCAGCGCGAGTCAGCGATTCGTCGCTGATTCGTTCTCACGCTGTTCCGAATCGGAAATTCGGGTGTTCCGCAAGACTCGCAAAGGTCGTAATCCCAGAAGCAATTTGAAATCTGCCCTTGCGTTTGCGGTGACAGCTGTCCATGTGTTCTCTAGCTTCCATGAGAAGCCAAGATTTTCCTGGGGGCGCCCGCCCTCATTTGCATGGACCCATGATTCTGACTTCGCAGCCGACTATTCTGAGTGGACGCGGTGTGACCGCGGTGCTCGGGCCGACCAATACCGGCAAGACCCATTATGCCATCGAGCGCATGGTCGCGCATGGGAGCGGCGTGATCGGCCTGCCGCTCAGGCTGCTGGCGCGCGAGGTCTATACGCGGGTGGTGGAAAAGGTCGGCGTCCAGAATGTGGCGCTGGTTACCGGCGAGGAAAAGATTTCGCCGCCCAATGCGCGTTTTTCGGTCTGCACCGTTGAGGCGATGCCGCGCGAGACCAAGGCCGCCTTCGTCGCGATCGACGAGGTGCAGCTCGCCGGCGATCTCGAACGCGGCCATATCTTCACCGACCGCATCCTGCATCTTCGCGGCCGTGAGGAAACGCTGCTGCTCGGCGCGGCGACGATGCGGCCGATCCTGCTGCAGCTTCTGCCCGGCATCAATATCGTCGAGCGGCCGCGGCTTTCGCATCTTTTTTACGCCGGGCAGAAGAAAATCACTCGGTTGCCGCAGCGCTCGGCCATCGTTGCCTTCTCGGCCGACGAGGTCTATGCCATCGCCGAGCTCATACGCCGGCAGCGCGGCGGTGCGGCCGTCGTGCTTGGCGCGCTCAGCCCGCGCACCCGCAACGCGCAGGTGGCACTTTATCAGGCGGGCGATGTCGAATATCTGGTGGCGACCGATGCGATCGGCATGGGCCTCAACCTCGATGTCGATCACGTTGCCTTCGCCCAGGACCGGAAATTCGACGGCTACCAGTTCCGCAATCTCAATCCGGGTGAACTCGGTCAGGTCGCTGGGCGCGCCGGGCGGCACGTGCGAGACGGTACCTTCGGCGTCACCGGACAGGTTTCGCCGTTCGACGAAGAGCTGGTGCAGCGCATCGAGGGGCATGAATTCGACAACGTCAAGGTTTTGCAGTGGCGGACGACCGAGATGGACTTCTCCTCGATTCCATCGCTGCGCGCCAGCCTCGAGGCAGGGCCGCGCGTGCCGGGGCTGACGCGGGCGCTGCCTGCGGTCGACCAGCAGGCGCTCGAACAGCTTTCGCGCTACCCCGAGATCGTCGGTCTTGCCGACAGGCCTGCCCGCGTCGAAAAACTCTGGGAGGCTTGCGCGCTTCCCGACTATAGGCGTATCACCCCGGCACAACATGCCGATCTTATCTCGACCCTCTTTTCCGATCTCGTCCGCTATGGCACGGTGAACGAGCAGTTTCTCGCGGAGCAGGTTCATCGCTCCGATCGGACAGATGGGGAAATTGACACGCTTTCGGCGCGAATCGCGCAGATAAGAACCTGGACCTATGTTTCGAATCGGCCGGGTTGGCTTGCCGATCCGACACACTGGCAGGAAAAGACGCGGGAAATCGAAGATCGATTGTCCGACGCGTTACATGAAAGGTTGACGAAACGCTTTGTTGATCGCAGGACATCTGTGCTCATGAAGCGCCTGAGAGAGAATGCGATGCTGGAAGCTGAAATCAGTGTGAATGGCGATGTCTTCGTTGAAGGACATCATGTAGGGCAATTGAGCGGATTCCGTTTCACGCCGGTGACGGGAACGGACGGGCCGGACGCCAAGGCGGTTCAGGCTGCGTCGCAGAAAGCGCTCGCGCTCGAATTCGAGGCCCGTGCGGCTCGAATCCATGCCGCGGGCAACAGCGACCTGGCGATCGGCTCGGATGGGTTGATCCGTTGGATCGGCGACCCGGTGGCGCGGCTTTCGGGCAGCGATCACATCATGCGTCCGCGCGTGATTCTGTTGGCCGACGAGCAGTTGACGGGCAATGCCCGCGATCATGTCGCCGCCCGGATCGAGCGCTTCGTCAATCATCATATTAGCACGGTGCTGAAGCCGCTCGATGATCTGTCGCGCGCCGAGGACCTGCAGGGTCTTGCCAAGGGGCTGGCCTTCCAGCTCGTGGAGAATCTCGGCGTGCTGTTCCGCCGCGACGTGACCGAGGAAGTGAAGTCACTCGACCAGGAGGCGCGAGCCTCCATGCGCCGTTACGGCGTGCGTTTCGGGGCTTATCATATTTTCGTTCCGGCACTTCTGAAGCCGGCGCCGGCCGAGCTCATCACCCTGCTCTGGGCGCTGAAGAACGACGGTTTGGACAAACCGGGCTACGGCGATCTCATTCCGGTGCTTGCCGCCGGCCGTACCTCCGTCGTCACCGATCCGAGTTTCGAGCGGATGTTCTACAAGCTTGCCGGCTTCCGGTTCCTCGGCAAGCGTGCCGTGCGCATCGACATCCTCGAACGGCTTGCCGATATCATCCGTCCGCTGCTGCAGTGGAAGCCGGGTCAGAACAACCGTCCGGAAGGCGCCTATGACGGCCGCCGCTTCACGACGACGACAGCCATGCTGTCGATCCTCGGTGCGACGCTCGAAGACATGGAAGAAATCCTCAAGGGCCTCGGTTATCGCGCCGATGCCGTGAAGGCGGAAGAGGCATCGGCACATCTTGCGACGCAGGATGCGGTTTCGGCACCGGCTGCCGCCGCCGAAACGCCCGCGGACGAGGCGGAAAAGGCCGATCACGACGACGCCGACGGGGCAGCGGACGAGATTGCCGCCGAGCCATCGGCAACCGAGGCGGTTTCGGCTGACGTCGACACGGCTGTGGCAGAAGCGGTCGAAACCCCCGCTCCTGATGAAGCGATCGAGACGTCCGCTCTGGCGGAAGCCTCCGTTCCCACAGATGCGGCTTCCGCGTCTGTGGAAGCGGTATTGACTCCCGAGGAAGCGGCATCCGCTTCCGGGGAAGCCGGCGAGCCGGCGGAACCGAAGCCGGTTCTTCTGTGGCGCCTCGGCGGCCGCAACGACAATCAGCGCCAGGCGCGCGGCGGGCATGGCGAACGCCGTGGCGGCCAGGGCCAGGAGCGCGGTCAGAACCAGGAGCGCGGCGACCGCAATCGCCGGCCGGGCGGTGGTGAAGGCGGCGAAAGCCGCGACAACAATCGTCAAAACCGCGGCAAGGACGGCGGCAATCGCGATGGCGGCCGGCCGCAGCAGGCAAGAGGCGATCGCAACCAACCACGGGGCGACCAGCCGCGCAGCGACCGGCAGGACCGCAAGGATCGCGGCGAGCGAAATGACCGCAACGATCGCAACAACAATCGCGGCGGTTCGCAGCCTTTGCGCTTCGAGGCCAAGCCGCCGCGCAAGGAAAAGCCGATCGATCCGGATTCACCTTTCGCCAAGCTCGCGGCTCTCAAGGAGCAGATGAAGAAGTAGTCATGAGCGGGGAGACCCAGCCGACAAGCGGTTCGCGCCAGCGCATCGATAAGTGGCTGTTCTTCGCGCGCATGGCGAAGTCGCGCTCGCTGGCGCAGAGCCACATCCAATCGGGCCACGTGCGCATCAACGGCGAGCGCTGCAAGCATCCGAGCCAGATGGTCAAGCCGGGCGACCGTATCGAGATGACGCTGGAGCGGCGCGATCTCGTTCTTCTCGTGCGCCTCGCCGGCGAGCGGCGAGGGCCCTACGAGGAGGCACGACTGCTTTACGAAGACCTGTCGCCGCCGCCCGATGAGGCAAAACGTCTCACGCCCTACGAGCAGGCGATCCGGGCGACCGGCACCGGCCGTCCGACCAAAAAGGAAAGACGGGCAATCGACAGGCTGATGTCGGACGAGGATTAGAAAACTCTGTCTGCGGCGGCGGCTTTTGCAGGTCGTTTATCCTTGAAATCCGGCGTTAAAGCCGATACGTCACTGACAACCTGCCGGAAGCGTGCTTGCCTCCCAAGCCTGCCCACGATTTTCCTCCGGCACGGGGATAGGCGCGACGTTCCAGGTTGCCCGGCCCCATTCGCATGGAATCCTGGAGTTCTTCATGACCTATGTCGTGACCGACAATTGCATCAAGTGCAAATACACCGATTGCGTGGAAGTCTGCCCTGTCGACTGCTTCTACGAGGGCGAGAATTTCCTCGTCATCCATCCTGACGAATGCATCGATTGCGGCGTCTGCGAGCCTGAATGTCCCGCCGAGGCAATCAAGCCCGACACCGAGCCGGGCCTCGACAAATGGCTGAAGATCAATACCGAATATGCCACCATCTGGCCGAACATCACGGTCAAGAAGGACCCATTGCCCGAGGCCAAGGACATGGATGGCGAGACCGGAAAGTTCGAGAAATATTTCTCCGAGAAACCCGGTTCCGGCGATTGAGACGGCGGCCATATTCGGTCGCCGGATTCGGGCGGCCGCGGGGCGAAACGTTTTAAAAGCTGCGGGAGGCATATGGGTGACATGTGTTGCCCGCATGACTCAAGCGAAGCAAATTATTGATTTCCTCATATTTTTATGATAGGTTTTGGCTACTGTTCCATTTGTGGCATGACGCATGCCCAAAACCATCACGAAAGCAAAACCAATCCGCACGCGGTTTCCGTGACATATCAACGCTTTGAGCGCCGGGTCCCAAGATCGTGCGCAAGAAGTTCTTTGCTTTTGCCCGATGGGACCAGAGTGAAGTCACCCGACGGATACTACCGTCTCACCCGGGCCTGACTGACCCGGCTCCGGCCGCCGCCGGGAGCGTAACAGGGAGTTTTTGAATAGAATGACGACTCAGCAGAAAAAGCCTTCCATCGCACGCCATGGCTTCAAGACCGGTGAATCGATCGTCTACCCCGCTCACGGCGTCGGTACCATCACCGCTATCGAAGAGCAAGAAGTTGCCGGCATGAAGCTCGAACTTTTCGTTATCGATTTCGAAAAGGACAAGATGCGGCTGAAGGTTCCGGTCGCCAAGGCGATGAGCATCGGCATGCGCAAGCTTTCGGAAACGGATTTCGTCGAGCGTGCATTGAAGGTCGTGCAGGGTAAAGCGCGCGTCAAGCGCACCATGTGGTCGCGCCGTGCCCAGGAATATGATGCCAAGATCAATTCCGGCGACCTGATTTCCATCGCTGAAGTCGTGCGCGATCTCTATCGTGCCGAAAACCAGCCCGAACAGTCCTATTCCGAGCGTCAGCTTTATGAGGCTGCGCTCGACCGCATGGCGCGCGAAATCGCCGCCGTCAACAAGATGTCGGAAACTGAAGCCGTCCGCCTGGTCGAGACCAATCTCAACAAGGGTCCGAAACGCGGCAAGGCGATAGAAGAAGACGACTCACAGGACGAAGCCGCATAAGGCGACCCTGTTTTTCCCCTATCAAAAAACCCGGCTTGCGCCGGGTTTTTTTTGGAACTTTTTTTCGACTGCCGCGTTTAACACACGTAATTGCGGACTGCTCGCAGGGCAATGGGCCTCGACGGGCGAACTGTCATTCCGTCAATGTTCGATGAGGAGCGGATCATGCCTTTTCAATATTGCCCATCCGGCAACGTGAAGAAACAGGTCCGGCCCGGCCGTCTTAACGGTACATGATGAGAAATAGGGCCTCCCCCTGAAAAGTCCAGGGGCGAGGCCTTCATGCATTCAGAACCCCATTCAGTCCGGACAGCGATGTTCCGGAAGGTGCGTTTTATTGTTCATTTAGGGCGAGAGGCCTGTTTCAGGAGATCGAAATGAAGAACATGTCTGCAGATCGGCGCATGATCAAAATCGCGATGGCCGCCCCCTATCTCGCCCGTCAGGAAGAGCACGATCTCGCCATTCGTTGGAAGGATCACGATGATCGCGGCGCGCGCAACCAGATCGCCATGGCCCATATGCGCCTCGTCATATCCATGGCGGGTAAGTTCCGCAATTTCGGCCTGCCGATGAGCGATCTCGTGCAGGAGGGCTATGTCGGCCTTCTGGAGGCTGCCGCTCGCTTCGAGCCGGAACGCGACGTACGTTTTTCCACTTATGCGAGCTGGTGGATCAGGGCTTCGATCCAGGATTATATCCTGCGCAACTGGTCGATCGTGCGCGGCGGCACGAGTTCGGCACAGAAGGCGCTTTTCTTCAATCTGCGTCGTCTGCGCGCCAAGCTCGCCAAGGGTGACACGCAGCTGACTCTGCAATCCATTCACCAGGAAATCGCCGCGGCGCTCGGCGTCAGCCTCTCCGATGTGCAGACCATGGACGCCAGGCTTTCCGGCAATGATGCCTCGCTGCAGGCGCCTTCGGTCTCCGGCGATGCCGAGAGTGCGGAGAAGATGGACTTCCTCGTCAGCGATGATCCCCTACCGGACGAGCAGGTTTCCAACATGATCGACGGAGAGCGGCGCCGCGTCTGGCTCGCCTCGGCGCTGACACATCTCAACGAACGCGAAATGAAGATCATCAGCGCCCGGCGTCTGGCGGAAGACGGTGCCACGCTCGAAGAACTCGGCGCCGATCTCGGCATTTCCAAGGAACGTGTGCGGCAGATCGAAAGCCGGGCGATGGAGAAGCTCCGCAGCGCGCTTGTCAGCGCCGATCCGCATATGGCGGCTTACGCCTGAACCGAAACTATTCCCTGCAGCAGCACAGACTGGCCCGGCGCAAGCCGGGCTATTTTTTTACTCGGCGATGATCTTGACGCGATCGCCTGGTGAAACGGCTGCACCCGTGGGCAGGGCGTTGATGAGTTTGAAGAGATCGAGCTTGCGGTCGGTACCCATCATGCGGGCGGCGAGCGTCGAGATGTTTTCACCCAGACGGACGGTGACGACGCGGATGCGCAGCGGCTTGAGCGAGGCTGCCTCTGCCGGCGTCATGCGTCGGAAACTCGCACGCAGGACATTGGCCGTTGGCTCAAGGGCGTCGCTGCCTTTCGGCACGGCGGTGAGGAAGCGGAAGATCTGCGAATTGTTGCGGATCACGGTGACATCGAAATCCCAGCGGTCGGCGCTTGCCCGCGCTGTGGCTGCTTCCATTCCGTTGATGGTGACCGGCTGGATGGTCGACGGGTCGAGGCCGGTCACCCAGCCGCTGGAGATATAGTTGGTGAGGCTCTGGTTCTGATTGTCGGCGACGCCGTCGAAGCGGACGGCGATGTCGTTCGGGCCGGTGGCCATTACGGCTTCGACCTTGTTGTCGATGTGGAAGTCCGGCGGCACGTCGAAGCGGATGCCGAGGCCGCCGTGCAGGAAGGTCTGGCCGCGCACGTAGCCTTCCTCAGGGCTGTCGCCATAGAGCAGGCCGTCGATGCCGTCGAGATAATAGTCGCGGCCCTTGTCCCCGACCGAACCCTCCTGGCCGAAGGCCCGGGCATGGGTGCGGGCAAGCTCGATGCGCTGCGCCGAATTCGGATGGCTCGACAGGAAGTCTAGGCTCTGGTCGGCTTCGGGATCGACCGACATGAAGCGACTGTAAGCCGCCATGGAATCGAGGAAACGCGCAGCGGAATAGGGGTCGTAGCCGGCTTCGCCAAGCATGCGCACGCCGATGACATCGGCCTGCAGTTCCTGCTGGCGTGAGAAGGCGGCGAGCCGCAGCTTGCCGCGGGCCAGCGCCTGCTTGCCGGCGATATCGCTGGAGAGAACCTCGGCGACGACGCGGCTGGCGATGACCTCAGCCTCCTCGCGCTTCTGCCGCTCGATGCCGTGGTTCGCCGTCACGTGGCCCATCTCGTGCGATAGCACGGCGGCGACTTCCGAAGCGTCGTTGGCAAGGGCAAGCAGGCCGCGGGTGACGTAGAGATAACCGCCGGGCAGCGCAAACGCGTTGATCGCCGGCGAATTCAGGATGGTAATGCGGTAGGATTGGCTCGGATTTTCCGACACCGCCGTCAGCGCGCCGGCGATGCGGGCGACGAGGCGCTCGGTCTTGGCGTCCTTGTATTCGCCGCCGTAGCTTGCGACGATGCGTGGATGCTCACGGGCGCCCATCGCCGCGCGCGGATCGTTCTTCTGCACCTCGTCGACGATCTGCGGATTGGAAGAAGGCGAGACGCTCGGCTGGTAGGATTGGTCGATCAGCGTTTGACAGCCATTCAGCGCCATTGCGACGGCCGAAAGCAGCATCAGGCGACGCGCGAAACGCCGCGGCGCGGAGATGGCATCACTGGAAAGCGCGGGCGATTTCCACGTCGTCAAGCTGTCCAGTCTGGTTCTCCGCATCATGTCGCTGTCTTGCCGGTTTGCCGCAGATTGGCACCGACCGTGGCAAGGGGAATTCAACAGGTGCGCACCCCTGATCTCGCGCTGCACAATCGGCCGATACAAGTCCTTGCTGTAGCTGATTTATGCATCGGTTGCATAGCGAGACTCTGTTTAAATGTGGCGCCGTTGCATTTTAGCCAGCCTCGATCGTGAGGCCTTCCCTTCGCTCGGATGAAATTATGGCGAAAGTTCCGTCACAACGCGGAGATTCGTCGGTGGCGAAGAAAAAGAACGGGCCGATTGAAGTAACCGAGCTGATAGCGACAGCGATGCGAGAAAATTGCAACCACCGATAATATCATCGCGGAAGGAACTCCTCCCGATGAGGTATTCTGCGGGATCGATCCGGTTACTCCGCCGCATTCGCCGTCGTCGGTTGCGGCATCTTCGCTTCACCGGCGCGGGGCAGCTGCACAGGTTTCAGCATGATGGCCGCCACAAGGCCGATCAGCGCAATAGCACAGGAGGTCATGAAGAGCGGCGAGAAGGCGGCGGCATAGACATCGGCGACAGCCTGGCGGCTTGCTTCGGGAAGGGCGGCCATCATCTTCGGCGTCAGCTGCTCGATATCGATAACACCGGGAATGGAGACGCCGACCTTGTCGAGCTGAGAGGCGATGATGGCGCCATAGATGGAAATGGCGATCGATGCACCTCCCATGCGCGACAGCGTCACCGAACCGGTGGCGGCGCCGACATCGCGGGCCGGCGCTGCATTCTGTACGCCGATGATGGGAACCTGCTGGGCAAGGCCGATGCCGATGCCATGCAGCATCATGATCGCCCCGATGAAGGCGATCGGCGTTCCCGCGTGGATCTGCGACATCAGCGCAAAGGCGATGGCGCTGCAGGTCAGGCTTGCGATGGCAAAGGGCTTGTAACGCCCCGTTTTTGAGATGATGCGGCCTGCGGACAGCGATCCGCAGACGAGGCCGCCCGTCAGAAGAATGAAGAGCGCGCCGGCGGCAGAGGGCGAAAGGCCGGTGGTGGTCTGCAGGAAGAGGGCGAGATAGTTGACCATGCCGATGGCGATGGCGCCGCCCATGATCGACATCACCAGGAGCAGGCTGAATGTCGAATTGCGAAAGAGCTGTAGGGGAACGATCGGTTCCGGCGCGCGGCGTTCGACGAGCACCCAGGCGACGGCGCAAACGATACCGAAGGCGATGATGACGATGCTCTGTGGCGAGACCAATGCGCCGAAGAGTTCGCTGCTGTCGGTGGCAAGCACGATGCTGGTCGTCGTCAGGGCGAGAAGCAGCGCACCGGCATAATCGATCTTGGGCCGGCGATGCGGTTTGCGATAGGGCAGCATCACGGCAAGGCCGGCAAGTGCGATTAAGCCGATCGGCACGTTGACGAGGAAAATCGAGCGCCAGCCGAAAAGGTCGCTCATCGTGCCGCCAAGCACCGGTCCGATCGCACCTGACGCCATCAACACGAGGCTGGAATAGCTTTGGTAGCGGGCCCGCTCGCGCGGCTCGAACAGATCGGCATTGACGGAGAAGATCGACACCATGATGCCGCCGCCGCCAAGGCCCTGTAGCACGCGGGCGGCGATCAGCGTGTTCATGGAGACCGCAAGGCCGCAGACCGCCGAGCCGACAGTGAAGATCATGATCGCCGTCATCATCACGTATTTGCGCCCGAAGAGATCGCCAAGCTTGCCATAAACCGGCATGACGGCGCTCAGCGACAGCAGATAGGCCGAGCCGATCCAGCCGAAGCGCTCCAGATGGCCGAACTCGCCGACGATCGTTGGCAGCGCCGTGGAAACGATCTGATTATCTAGTGTCGCCATGAACATGGCCGTCATCAGGAAGAAGAAGAGGATGAGCCGGCGACGAGGATCCGTCACGAGCGGCGCAGGCGCGAGTTGCATATCCATGGAGCATCATTCCGGGTTGGGTAGATTTTTATGTGCTAACAGCATGTATTTGTCAATGGCACATTAATGACATCGGCATATTCAAATTCCGCCGCGGCTCTGTTATGGTCCCGGCATGAACGAAGTGCTGACCAAGACCATTTCCACCGAGCCAGAGCCGGTTGAGGAAAACGTGCCTCGCATCGGCCGGAGCATGGGGCGCATGCGGTTGATGACCGGGCGGCGATTGATCGGCCGGCTGGCGATCCAGAGTGCTGCACCGGGCCTTGAACTTTCGCATCTCGACGTGCTCGATGCGGTGCGGAGGGCAAAGCCTGCCGGCGAGGTCACCGTCGGCATGATCGCGGAGATGCTGCGCATCGATCCGTCACGGGCTAGCCGGGTGGTGGCCGACATGGTCGGGCGGAACGTGCTGCGCCGCGAAGCTTCGCAGGCCGATGCGCGACGGATTGTCGTTGTCATGACCGAGGTCGGCCAGAATCTGCTGGCCGAGATCGTCGCGCAGAAACTCGCGATCATCTCCGAGATCGTCTCCGACTGGCCTGAGCAGGATGTCGCTCGTTTCGCAATGCTTTTCGAGCGTTTCATCGGCGGTTACGAGGCGGTCTTCCGGTCGCGCGACAAGGATACGCCGGGCTAGAGCATGATGCCGAAAAGTGTGTGCGGTTTTCGGGCGACATCCTGTTCTAGTGGCGCTCGAAGGGAAATGGCGCCGATCCGCCGGCGCCCCTTCCCCTCGACCCCCGGTTTGCGCTAAGGGCAATGCCCATGAGCCCATCCACCTTCACCATTCTCCTCGGCGGCGAACTCAGCCTGACGGAGCGCCTGCGCCAAGCCATCGGCGGCAGCCGTTCCATCGCGGCCGATGGCGGCATGCGGCATGCGGTGGCACTCGGTATCGAGCCGGAGCTCTGGGTCGGCGATTTCGATTCGACGCCTGATGATCTCGAGGGTGCCTTTCCCGATGTGCCGAAACAGCCCTATCCCGCGGCAAAGGCGGCGACGGATGGCGAAATCGCCGTGTCGGAAGCGATCGCGCGGGGTGCGCGGCGGCTGATTCTGGCCGGTGCTCTTGGCGGCGAACGCTCGGACCACGCGCTTCAGCATCTGCTGTCGGCCGTCAGTCTGGCGGAGGAGGGTTTCGACGTGCTGCTGACCTCGGGCAAGGAAGAGGCAGTGCCGCTGCTTGCCGGGACGGTCGAGCTGGATCTTCCCAAGGGGAGCCTGTTTTCCGTGCTCGGGTTCAGCGAGCTGACCGGGCTTTCCATCGAGAATGCGCGTTATCCGCTGGCCGATTTCCATCTGCCTTTCGGCTCGTCGCGCACCATTTCCAATGTTGCGGAAAGCAAGATTCGCTTTTCGCTCCGCAGCGGCCGGGCGATCGTGCTCGCCAGGCCATATGATCTTTCCGGAGTCTGATTTTTGGCCCCTCCCATTCTGAAACTCGACGATATCTTCCTGAGCTTCGGCGGCGCACCGCTGCTGGCTGGTGCTAGCCTGCAGATCGAGCCCGGGGACAAAATCTGCTTGGTCGGGCGCAACGGCTCGGGAAAATCGACGCTGCTGAAGATCGCCGCCGGCCTGGTCGAGGCGCAGTCTGGCGAAGTCTTCCGTCATCCTTCCTCGACGGTGCGCTATCTCGAACAGGCGCCGGATTTTGCCGGCTTCAACACCGTCCAGGCCTATGCCGAAGCCGGTCTCGGGCCGGGCGACGACCCTTATCGCGTCACCTATCTGCTGTCGCATCTCGGGCTGACCGGCGAGGAACATCCGAGCATGCTGTCCGGCGGCGAATCGCGCCGGGCCGCCCTTGCCCGCGTGCTGGCGCCGGAGCCCGATATTCTCCTGCTCGACGAGCCGACCAACCATCTCGACCTGCCGACCATCGAATGGCTGGAAGGCGAGTTGCAGAAGACGCGCAGCGCCCTCGTGCTGATCTCGCACGACCGACGTTTTCTCGAAAAGGTCTCGACGGCAACCGTCTGGCTCGACCGCGGCACCTCGCGCCGGCTCGACAGGGGATTTTCGCATTTCGAGGCCTGGCGCGACCAGGTGCTGGAGGCCGAGGAGCTGGAGCAGCATAAACTCGGCAAGGCGATCGAGCGCGAGGAGCACTGGCTGCGTTATGGAGTCACGGCGCGGCGCAAGCGCAACATGCGCCGCCTCGGCGAGTTGCAGACGATGCGCTCGAATTATCGCGGCCATAAGGGGCCGCAGGGCTCGGTGCAGGCGACGGCTTCGGACGCGCAGGAATCCGGCAAGCTGGTGATCGAAGCTCACAAGATCACCAAAAGCTTCGGCGACCGGGCAATCGTCACGCCCTTCTCGATCCGCGTGCACCGCGGCGATTGCATCGGTCTGGTTGGGCCGAATGGTGCCGGCAAGACGACGCTCTTGAAGATGTTGACAGGTCAGCTTTCCCCGGATAGCGGCACGATTAAGCTCGGCACCAATCTGGAGATCGCCACACTCGACCAGAAACGCGAGGATCTCGATCCCGAGGATACGCTCGCCAACTACCTGACGGATGGGCGCGGCGAAAACCTGCTCGTCAACGGCGAACAGCGTCATGTCACCGGCTACATGAAGGAGTTCCTGTTCCAGCCGGAACAGGCGCGGACGCCGATCAGAAGCCTTTCCGGCGGCGAGCGCGCCCGGCTGATGCTGGCGCGGATTCTCTCGCGCCCTACGAACCTGTTGATCCTCGACGAACCGACCAACGATCTCGATATCGAGACGCTCGACCTGCTGCAGGAAATCGTCGCTGGCTTTCCCGGCACCGTCATTCTCGTCAGCCATGACCGCGATTTCCTCGACCGCACCGTGACCTCGACGATCGCACCTGCCATGGCGGACGCACCTGACGGCCGCTGGATCGAATATGCCGGCGGCTATTCGGACATGCTTGCGCAGCGCAAGGGCGCGATCGAGGAGCGCAAGCGGGCCGAGAAGGCGGCGGAGAGGCCGAAGACCCAGGAGGCAGCGTCTTCTGCTGGAAGTTCGAGGGGCAAGCTTTCCTTCAAGCAGAAATTCGCGCTGGAAAATCTGCCGAAGGACATGGCGAAAGCCGAAGCCGAGATCGCCAAGCGCGAACAGGTGATGGCCGATCCCAATCTTTTCACGCGCGATCCCGTAGCTTTCAACCGGCTTGCCGTCGAGATGGAAAAACTACGCGCCGGCCTGATGAAAATGGAGGAGGAGTGGCTGGAGCTCGAAATGCTGCGCGAAGAGCTGGAAGGCTGAGGCTTCGCAAACTCGCAGTCTCACCTTTCCTTGATTGGCCAGTGTATCGACGCGCGGCATAGAGTGTCGCCCGGCAGCTGGGGATAGCGCCGATAGCAATGGCGACAAGGAAAAGTCATATGTCTCGCAAGGCCTATTCCAAGATTTTCACAGCACTTGCCGGCGGCGGTCTTGTCGCGATTGCGCTCTCGCAGGCCGCACAGGCGCGGGATGGCAACCGCGTTCGCGTTCGTGGCACCATCGAAAGCCTCAGTGGCGATAGTCTCGTCGTCAAGACGCGCGAAGGCAGCGATGCGATAATTACGCTGAAAGCCGGCTGGAAAGTCGGCGGCATCAAAAAAGCCTCGGTCGAGGATATCAAGCCCGGCGATTTCGTCGGGGTCGCCTCGCTTCCGAAAGGCGCCGGCCCTGACGGGGCGATCGAGGTATTAATCTTTCCGGCGTCGATGAAGGGGACCGGCGAGGGCAACCGTCCCTGGGATGCTCAGCCGAACAGCCAGATGACCAATGCGACCGTCAGCAATGCCGTCAAATCCGTCGACGGCCACACGATCACGCTGACCTATCAAAGCAAGGAAAAAACCATCACGATTGCCGACGGCACGCCGATCGTGACCTTGGCGCCGGCGACCAAGGACGATCTGAAGGCCGGCGCCAGCGTCATCGTCACCGGCGAGAAGGCGGCAGACGGCAGCATCTCGGCCAGCCAGGTGGCCGTCGGCCTGAATGGCATCACGCCGCCGATGTGACCAGCGTGAAATTCAAAGTGATATAGTGTCTATCGGACGCACGGCGCTCTACAGCGCCGGCGCGGGCATGGCGGCAGCGCCTGTACTGGCGCTGGTGCCGGTCTGAGCGACTTGCTGTTGCTGCTGCGGTTCCTCAGATCTTGCCGGCAGCGCCTGCAGATGCAGTACGCGCGGCTTGAGCGCCTCGAGATAGGCCTCGGAGCGGCCGATGTAAATCATGCCGCTTTCCGGCATGGAGGTCAGCAGTTTGGCCATCATCTCCTGCCATTCCGGCTCCATGCCTTCCAGCACTTCGTCGAAGATGATCCAGCGCGGGCGCACAAGAAGCAGACGGGCAAAGCCGATCGCCTTCTGTTCATCGCTGTCGAGCAGCTTGTCCCAACGGGCGCGGGTATCGAGCCTTGCGATCAGCGAATGCAGGCCGGCTCTGTCGAGGGCCGTCTCGACAGCGGCTCGCTCGTAGGCATCAGGACTTGCGGGAAAGGCCAGCGCCTCGCGCAGCGTGCCGCCGGGAACATAAGCGATCTGCGGGACGAACAGCATGTCGTCGATCGGCGGCAGGCCCATCGTGCCGCTGCCGCACGGCCAGAGGCCGGCCATCGCCTGGAAGAGTAGCTTGCGGTTGACGCTGTGATCGCCGTTGATCATGATTTTTTCGCCGGCCTTGATCACGACATCGGTTTCACGCAGGCGGAAACCGCCGCATTCGTCGATCTCTTCACCGATCTTGGCAACGATCACCACATCCTTCAACGTCAGCGTGTCGGGCGCAGTGTTTTCATAGGCGATGCCGTCCTTCTGGGCGAATTCCTCCTCCATGTCGAGCAGCGCCTGGCGGAAATCGGTGACGCGCATCAGTGTCGCGCGCCATTCGGCGATCGGGCCAAAGTTGGCGACATACCAGCGCAGCGCCGTGTTGACCTGATTGAAGGCGCCGACCGACATCATCAGCTGGCCGAGGGTGAGGCCGCCGGAGAAATAGGCGGGGGCGGCGACGATGATCGGGATGACGATCACCAGCCAGCCGTAGCCGGCCGAAACCCAGGTGAGGTTGGTATTGGCCATGGCGAGCCGCTTGACGACCCTCAGTACCGAGCTGATGTCGGTGTTGATGCGCCGGCGCTCATTCTCCTCGCCGCGGGCGACGGTGATCGCCGGCATGTTCTCGTTGGCGTGCATCAACGTGAAGCGAAGCTCGGCCTCCTTCGAGAAGCGGTCGGCATTCAGCTTGACCAGTTTGCGGCCGACGACCTGGCTCAGCACCGAGGCGGAGGCGGCGTAGAAAATCGCCGCCCAGACCATGTAGCCGGGAATGGAGAAGCTGTGGCCGCTGATGTGGAAGATGAAGCCGCTGGAAAGCTCCCAGAGCACGCCGATGAAGCTCACCAGAAGAATGGTCGACTGCAGCAGGCCGAGAACGAGCCCTGTCGTGCTTTCGGCGAGGTTGCGGGAATCCTCATGCAGGCGCTGGTCCGGATTGACGCCGATCAGACCGCTCGAAGCAAGCCGCAGCGCCCGCTTGCGCTTCAGCCACTGATCGACGAGGTCGCGCGACAGGCCCTCGCGCATATAGAGCGCGGTCATCTGATTCAGCCATGCCTGCAGCACGTTGAGCAGCAGCAGCGTGCCGGCGATCATCGCGAAGATTTCGAGCTGGTGGAAGAATTCACCGAGATCGCGGCGCTCCAGCGAGTCGTAGAAGGGAGCATTCCACTGATTGAGGATGACCTGGCCGTAGGACGTCAACAGGATGACGAGGATCAGCACGGTCGCCAGAAACAGCACCTTGCCACGCACTTGCGAATTCCAGAATGCGGAGAACATAACCCCGAGGCGATTCGTCAGGCTGAGATCATACCCCACCCTATCGTGCCTTCGGATGCCCGGCCTCCCCTCGATCTTATCTGCCATTACGCTTTTCCAACATCGCCCATGCTTACCATTATTAACATGGTGGCGTTACCGGTCTATCAACAGATTCTATCAGTCATTAAACTGTGATGATGCTTGCATGCATCGCTCCTGCGTGCATTCGGCAGTTGATTCGCGGTCCGACTGGGGCTAATTAAAGCTCCGTGGTGATTTGGCCGGCCGGCTTGCAGCCACGTTAAAAAAGTCGCTAAAGGGCCGCGTGCGGACCGGTAGCGATTTTTTTCGCCGCCGGTTTTTTGTTTTTTTGATCGAGTGACCGCAATGCCCATCAAGATCCCCGATACGCTGCCCGCCTTCGAAACCCTGGTTCAAGAGGGTGTGCGGGTGATGACCGAGACGTTGGCGATCCGTCAGGATATCCGACCGCTGCAGATCGGGCTGCTCAACCTTATGCCGAACAAGATCAAGACCGAACTACAGATGGCCCGACTCGTCGGCGCCTCGCCACTGCAGGTCGAGCTGTCGCTGATCCGCATCGGCGGCCACAAGGCGAAGAACACGTCCGAAGATCATCTGCTCGCCTTCTACCAGACCTGGGAGGAAGTGAAGCACCGCAAGTTCGACGGTTTCATCATCACCGGGGCGCCGATCGAGCTTTTGCCCTATGAAGACGTCACCTATTGGCCGGAAATGCAGCAGATTCTCGACTGGACGGAAACGAACGTGCATTCGACGATGAACGTCTGCTGGGGCGCGATGGCGGCGATCTATCATTTCCACGGTGTTCCGAAATACGAGTTGAAAGAAAAGGCCTTCGGCATCTACCGCCACCGGAACCTGAAGCCGTCCTCCATCTATCTCAACGGCTTTTCCGACAATTTCGAGGTGCCGGTGTCGCGTTGGACCGAGGTGCGCCGTGCCGATATCGAGCCATCCGAAAGCCTGGAGATCCTGATGGAATCAGGCGAGATGGGTGTCTGCCTCGTGCACGAAAGGAGGGGGCGGCGGCTCTACATGTTCAATCATGTCGAATATGATTCCACATCGCTTTCCGACGAGTATTTCCGCGACGTCAACGCCGGCGTGCCGATCAAGATGCCGCACAACTACTTCCCGCATAATGATCCGGCGCTGACGCCGCAGAACCGCTGGCGCAGCCATGCGCATCTCCTGTTCGGCAACTGGATCAACGAGATCTACCAGACGACCCCCTTTGATGTGGAGGAGATCGGCACGGACCTCTGAAGCGTCGGACTGCGCCTCGGCCGATGCCGGGGCGTTTCTTCTGATCCGACCGGTTGCGGTTTGGAGCAAATGCGGGCAGGTTCCGCTCCTGAAACCGAAAGCGTTGTGGGTCTTTGTGACGCACAACGCTGAAAAACTTTGAATGAGAATGGACGGTCGATCATGTCGGATAAGTTGGAGCGGGAAGTTTTCGGGCAGACGAAGGCAGGCGAGACCGTCTATCGCGTGGAGATCAATGGCGGCGGGCTGACGGCCAAGATCATCACCTGGGGCGCGGTCATCCAGGATCTGCGTCTTAAGGGGCATGAGGCCCCACTGCAGCTCGGTTTCGATGATTTTGACAGCTACCCGCTCCATTCGGCCTATTTTGGCGCGACGCCGGGCCGCTGCGCCAACCGTGTCGGTGGCGGCGCCTTCACGCTCGACGGCAAGGACTACCAGCTCGAGCTGAACGAAAATGGCGTCACCCATCTGCATGGCGGCAGCGACAATATCGCCAAACGCAACTGGACGGTCGTCGAGCATGAGGTCGACCGGGTGGTGCTGAAGATTGTCGATCCCGATGGCCGCGCCGGCTATCCCGGCAATTGCACCATCCAGGCAACCTTCTGGGTGCACGGCAACGGCGAACTGTCGGTGACCTATGAATCGACCAGCGACCAGCCGACGCTCGCCAATGTCTGCCAGCACGCCTATTTCAATCTCGACGGCCGTGAAGATGCGCTTGGCCACGACATCATGATCGCTGCCGACCACTATCTGCCGACCGACGAGAAACAGGTGCCGACCGGCGAGATCCGTTCCGTCGAGGGCACGGAATTCGATTTCCGCGAGATGGCGCCGATGAAGCGTTTCGTCGGCAGCGAACAGGCCTTGTACGACCATAATTTTTGCCTGTCCGGCGAGCGCACCGCCAAGCGCAGCGTCGCGCTTGCCCGCAGCCTGTATTCCGGTGTGTCGCTGGAAGTGCGCAGCACCGAGCCGGGCGTGCAGTTCTATGCCGGTTTCAAACTGGATACCGGCGCTCCCGGCATCGGCGGGCGCAAGTACGGCCCGTTTGCTGGCTTCTGCCTGGAGACGCAGGTCTGGCCGGATGCCGTCAATCACCAAGGTTTCCCGAATGCGGTGCTGCGCCCCGGCGAAGTGTTGCGCCAGGAGACGGACTATATCTTCACCAAGAGCTGACGTCTTTTTCAGACGCACGGCTCTATGGACGCACGGTTGTCAAATTCTAAAGCGCGTCGCATCAAAGTTGATTCATGCGACGCGCTTTAGTCCTTTGTTTTTATGCATGTCGTTATCCCGGAACCGCTGCGCCCTTCTGGGCGACATGCATCAGCGCTATGAACCTCTCCGGTCTCCGGGGAGGTTTTTTCTTGGCCGGGTGCGATTCCGCCTTGTGGATTGGTTCTAGATAGGTTCTATTGTGTGCTTATGGATAGAACCAGTCTGATAGCGGAACTGAACAACCGCGGCCTGCGTGACGAGGCGTTGTCCGGCCCGCTCTATAAGCGGCTGGCGCAGGCGCTGACCGGCCTTATTCAGGAAGGCCTGCTGAAGCCTGGCACGGCGCTGCCAGGGGAGCGCGACCTTGCCGAGGCCTTGAAGCTCGGCCGTGTCACCGTGCGCACCGCCTATCGCGATCTGATGGCTTCAGGTGCACTGGAATCGCGCCACGGAAGCGGTACCTTCGTATCGAGCAGAGTGGAGCGTATGGAGCAGTCGCTCTGGCGGCTTTCCTCCTTCTCCGCCGACATGCGTTCGCGTGGGCGTCTGCCAGCCGCGCGGATCTTGTCGCGGGCGGTCAATACGCCGTCGCCGGAGGAATCCTTCCTGCTGGGCCTTGGCGGCGACGAGCCGGTGTTGAGGCTTGACCGGCTGCGTCTCGCCGACGGCCTGCCGCTTGCGATCGAACGCGCCGTGGTGCCGATCAAATTCTTAGGCGGCGATCCCGGCGGCGAGGGGTCGCTCTATGATGCGCTGGCGGCCAACGGTCACAAGCCCGTACGTGCGCTGCAGCGGCTGACCGCCGTTACGCTCGATCCGTCCTCAGCGGCGATCCTGAACGTCAAATCAGGCGCGCCGGCGCTGCTGATCGAACGCGTCTCGCGCCTGGAAGACCAGCGCGTCGTTGAGTACACCCGCTCGCACTATCGCGGCGATGCCTATGATTTCGTTGCCGAATTGAGAATCGGAGATGACCTATGAATGAGAACCAGTCGTTGATGCTGCAGGAAGCCGGCCAATCCCCAGAGGTGGTGGCCACGCTTCTCGAAAAGGAAAAGCCGGCCTTTGCCGAGATCGCCCGGCTGTTTTCGTCCTCCCGCCCGAGCGTGGTAACGACGGCGGCGCGTGGCTCCTCGGACCATGCCGCCACCTTCTTCAAATACCTCTTCGAGATCACCTGCGGCGTCCCGGTCGCCTCGGTCGGCCCGTCGATCGCTTCGGTCTACGGTGCCGCGCTGCATCTGAAGGGGGGTGTGCATTTCACCGTCTCGCAGTCGGGTGCAAGCCCCGACATCATCGCATTGCAGGATGCGGCCAAAAGGGGCGGGGCGACGACGATTGCCGTTGTCAACGTCGCCGACAGTCCGCTTGCCAAGCAAGCCGATATCGTTCTCGGGCTTAATGCCGGCGCGGAAAAGAGCGTCGCGGCGACCAAATCCTTTATCGCTTCCGTCGCCGCCCTTGCCGGCGTGACCGTTGCGGTCGGCGGCGCGTCCGACCTACAGGCTGCGCTTGGCAGGCTGCCGGAGGCGCTTTCGGCAACCGCCGGGATCGACACGGCGGCAGCCGAGGAGGTGCTTTTCAATGCGACCTCGCTCTATATGGCCGGCCGCGGCCCGGCCTTTGCAATCGGGCTCGAAGCGGCGCTGAAGGCCAAGGAAACCTCCGGCCTGCATGCCGAGGCCTTCTCGCTGGCGGAACTGATGCACGGCCCGATGCGCCTGGTGCAGCCGGGCTTTCCGATCATCGCCTTTGCGCCCGACGATGCGGCCTTCGTCAACAACGTTCAAGCGCTGGAGCGCCTGCAGAAGCTCGGCGCCACCACCGTCGGTTTCTCCACGCAGCCGCTTTCCGGGGTCAATCTGCGCGTGCCGACGACGGGCAATGGCCTTATCGATCCGCTGGTGTCGCTGCTCGTCTATTACCGGCTGATCGAGTCGGTGACGCGCCGCAAGGGCTTCGATCCCGACAAGCCGGCGAACCTGCTCAAGGTGACGGAGACGGTCTGATGGTCCGCAAGATCTTCATCGGCGCCCGCATCTTCGATGGCGAGCGCTTCCATGACGAGAAAGCACTCATCGTTGCCGACGGCCGCGTCGAGGCGATCGCTGCTGGAAACGATCTGCCGGACGGCGAGACGGTGACGCTTGCCGGCGGGGTTCTGTCGGCCGGCTTCATCGATGCGCAGGTCAATGGCGGCGCCGGGCGGATGCTGAACGACGAGCCTTCCGTCACCTCGATGGAGATCATCGCTGCTGGACACCGGCCCTATGGCACGACATCGCTCTTGCCGACGCTGATCACCGACACGTCCGAGGCATCCATTGCCGCAATCGAGGCCGCCAAGGAGGCGGTGAAGGCGAACCGTGGCGTCGCCGGCTTGCATCTCGAAGGCCCGCATCTGGCGCCTGCGCGCAAGGGTGCGCATCTGGCCGAACTGATGCGGCCGGTCGAGGATCGAGACGTCAAGGCCTTCATCCGGGCACGCGAGGCGATCGGCACGCTGCTCGTCACCATGGCTGCCGAGCAGGTGACGGTTGCCCAGGTGCGTGAGCTTGCCGAAGCCGGCGTCACCGTCAGTATCGGTCATTCCGATTGTTCGAGCGAGGCAGCGGAACAACGTTTCGATGCCGGAGCGCGCGGCGTCACGCACCTCTTCAACGCCATGAGCCAGCTCGGACACCGTACCCCCGGTCTCGTCGGCGCGGCGATCGATCATCCCTCGATCTGGTGCGGCGTCATTGCCGATGGTCACCATGTCGATCCGAAGGCTTTGCGCACGGCGCTGCGTGCCAAACGCGGCGAAGGCAGACTGTTTTTCGTCACCGATGCGATGTCGCTCGTCGGGTCGGAGAAGGATTCGTTCACGCTGAACGGGCGCGCCGTCCGGCGCGAACGGGGCGGGTTCTGCTCGAAGCTGGTACTATCCGACGGCACGCTGGCCGGTTCCGACGTCGACATGATCTCGACGATTCGCTACGGCGTCACCTATCTCGATCTGACGCTGGCCGAGGCTTTGCGCATGGCAACGCTTTATCCCGCCCGCTTTCTCAGACTGGGCGATCGCGGCCATCTCGCACCAGGCGCGCGCGCCGATCTCGTGCATCTCACCGATGCGCTCTCGGTCACCGCCACCTGGCTCAGCGGCGAAGCGGCTTGACTCAAGGAGAAGTGGGATGACTGACATCACGGATGCCTATTTCTCCAACCTGATCGGCCGGCTGGAAGAATTGAAGCAGACGCTTGCCGAGCCGATGGCGCAGGCGGCGGCGGTTATCCTCGATGCTGCCCACGGCGACAAGCGCGTCTATGTCTTCGGCACTGGCCATTCGCATATGCTGGCGGAAGAGGTGCACTATCGTGCCGGCGGGCTCGCCTTCACCGTGCCGGTGCTCGTCGGCTCGGCGATGCTGCATGAGGGTGCGGTCATCAGTTCGGTCTATGAACGCACGCAGGGCCTGGTTCGGCCCATGTTGGAGCGTTACGGCATGCAGCCGGGCGATGTCATCATCATCGCCTCCAATTCGGGCGTCAATGCCGCGCCGATCGAAGCCGCCGACTACGCGCGAGAAATCGGCGCAAAGGTGATTGCCATCACTTCGATCGCCTATTCCTCAGCGATCGCCAATGGCCGCCGGCGGCTCGCCGACGCGGCCGATGTGGTGCTCGACAATGGGCTGCCACCGGGTGACGCCGTTCTCGACCTCGAAGGCACGGGGCTTCGGGTCGGGCCGGTCTCGACGGCGGTCGGGGTGACGGTCATCAATGCGATCTTCGCCGAGGTCGCCTCCGAGCTTTCGAAATCCGGCGATGCGCCGGTTTATCTCAGCGCCAACATGCCGGGTGCAGCCGAGATCAACCAGAAGCTTGTCCAGAAATACCGGCCGCGCAACCCGCATCTCTGATCAGCATTGTTGGCGGCGGACACAAAAAAGGCCGGTCGGAACCGGCCTTTTGTATGGAATGAACCAGGGATCAGTCCTTGGCGCGTTCGACGTAGGAATTGTCTTCCGTCGCGATGACGACGCGAGTGCCGGCATTGATGTGCGGCGGCACCATGGCGCGCACGCCGTTCGACAGGATGGCCGGCTTGTAGGAGGACGATGCCGTCTGGCCCTTGACGACCGGTTCCGTCTCGGTGATCTCAAGCGTGACGTGGCGAGGCAGCTCGAGTGCCAGCGGAAGGCCTTCATAGATCGAGAGGATGCAGGACATGCCTTCCTGCAGATAGACCTTCTGATCGCCCATAGTGTCGACATCAACCACGACCTGATCGTAGTTGCTCGGGTTCATGAAGTGGAAGCCTTCGCCGTCTTGATAGAGGTACTGGAAGGACACGTCCTCGACGAAGGCGCGCTCGACCTGTTCGGTGGTGCGCCAACGCTCAGCAACCTTCACGCCGTCAACGATGCGGCGCATGTCGACCTGGGTGACCGGCGTACCCTTGCCCGGATGAAAGTTCTGAGCGGTGAGAACGACGTAAAGCTTGCCGTCGACGTCGAGAACGTTGCCCTTGCGGACCGAAGAGGCGATGACCTTGACCATAAGACTTCCTTGTAACTCGGCTTTCGGCGTCGTAGAGAACTGCCGAGACGCCTCGAAGACGCAAATATTTTTCTTTGGGGGCGCAACTAACCTAAAATCCGGGAAATAGCCATCCCCATACCGGCTTCTCCGGCGAAGAAAGCTTGGAATGAACTCTTCGGCGAAAGTGTCCCCCTGGTGGAACCCGTCCGTACACGCCGATCGCCGTCCGTTCCTGATCGGGCGCAATGCGATCCAGGCGGCGTTGCGCGGGTTTTTCGCGCGCGAGGATTTCATCGAGGTGGATACGGCGGTGCTGCAGATCTCCCCGGGCAACGAGGCGCATCTGCATGCCTTCGCCACCGAAGCACTGACGACGGACGGGCAAAAGGCGCCATTCTATCTGCACACCTCGCCGGAATTCGCCTGCAAGAAGTTGCTTGCGGCGGGTGAGGAGCGCATCTCGTGTTTTGCCCATGTCTATCGCAATCGCGAGCGCGGGCCGCTGCACCATCCTGAATTCACCATGCTTGAATGGTATCGGGCCGGCGAAAGCTACGAGAGCCTGATGATGGATTGTGTGCGGATCCTGGCGCTCGCGGCCGAAACGGTAAAGACTGAAAAACTTGCCTATCGCGGTGGCGAAAGCGATCCCTTCGCCGGTCCGGAGCGGATTGGCGTTGCCGAAGCATTCGAGCGTCATGCCGGCATCGATCTTCTCGCCTCGGTCGCCGCCGACGGGGCGACCGATCGCGATCATCTGGCGGCAGAGATGAAGCGCGCCGGCATGCGTGTTGCCGATGACGATGGCTGGGCCGATCTGTTCAGCCGGGTGCTGGTCGAAAAGATCGAGCCGCATCTCGGCTTCGGCCGCATCACCATCCTCGACGAATATCCGATCTCGGAGGCTGCACTTGCGCGTCCCTCGCCACGCGATCCCAGGGTTGCCGAGCGGTTCGAACTCTACGCCTGCGGCGTCGAGCTTGCGAACGGCTTCGGCGAGCTCACCAATGCTGCCGAACAGCGCCGGCGGTTCGAGATCGAAATGGCCGAGAAGGCGCGTGTCTACGACGAAACCTATCCGATTGACGAGGACTTCCTTGCCGCAGTTTCGCTGATGCGTGAGGCAAGCGGCATCGCGCTCGGCTTCGACCGGCTGGTGATGCTGGCGACGGGAGCATCGCGCATCGATCAGGTGCTCTGGGCGCCGGTTGCGGAGTACGGAAGATGAATGCCGTCAAACCGCTCAAAAGCGTCGACGATCTGGTGATGGCAGGGCTGGTCGCGCCCGCCGATCGCGCAACGCTCGAGCAGGTTGCGGCGCGTTACGCGATCGCGCTGACACCTGTGATCAGCGAGCTCATCGACCTCACCGATCCTGATGATCCGATCGCACGGCAATTCGTGCCTGACATAGCCGAACTCACGATCGCCCGAGAAGAACGCGCCGATCCGATCGGCGATCATGCCCATAGCCCCGTCGAAGGCATCGTTCACCGCTATCCCGATCGTGTGTTGCTCAAGGCCGTGCATGTCTGCCCGGTTTATTGCCGCTTCTGCTTCCGGCGCGAAATGGTCGGGCCGCAGGGCCTCGGCACGCTCGATGCGGCGGCGATGCAGGCAGCTTTCGACTACATCAGAGGTCACGAGGAGATCTGGGAGGTCATCCTCACCGGTGGCGATCCGCTGGTGCTTTCTCCGCGCCGCCTCCATGATATCATGCAGGCACTTGCCGGGATCGCCCATGTGAAGATCGTGCGATTCCACACCCGCGTTCCTGTTGTCGATCCCGGGAAGATCGATGCGGCGATGATCGCCGCGCTGAAGGCGAGCGGCAAGACGGTCTATGTGGCGCTGCATGCCAACCATGTCAGAGAACTGACGGCGGAAGCGCGTGCTGCCTGCGCCCGCCTCGTCGATGCCGGCATCGCCATGGTCAGCCAGTCGGTGCTGCTCAAGGGCGTCAACGACGATCCCGACGTGCTTGCGGCACTGATGAAGGCCTTCGTCGAAATCCGCGTCAAACCCTATTACCTGCATCATCCTGATCTGGCGCCCGGCACCGGACATTTCAGAGTGACGATCGAGGAGGGGCAGAGGATCGTCGCCGCGTTGCGAGGGCAGATTTCCGGTCTCTGCCAGCCGGCCTACATCCTCGATATACCGGGTGGTCACGGCAAGGCCGTTGTCAGTGGAAGCGCCATCCGGGCTAGCGGTGACGGGTGTTATTCCGTCTCGGATTATCGCGGCGGCGAACATTCCTATCCGCCCGCGGATTGACGCAAACGGGTGCTTTTCGTGTCATTTCTGTACTCGCTGCGCTCCAAACTGCGGCGTCCGTCGCGCTCGAAACGAGTTTAAACGACTGATATAAAACTATTATTGCCGCTTGCATGGAAATGGTCGCTAAAATTCTAACTGTGAGCGCTAATCATATTTAACCCAATAAATTAGCGGAATTTTCTGTTTTCCGCACTAAAAGAACGCTCATGACAAGGCGATGAACGCCGGTTCGGGATCATGAGAATCTTGGAGTGATGGGATGCATAAGACAATCCGCGACCTCGTAGCCAAATACGGCAAACTTCCTGCGTCGATCGACCAGGTCGCCGACGATGCCGACCTTTATGCGGCCGGTCTGACATCCTTTGCTTCGGTGCAGCTGATGCTTGGCATCGAAGAGGCGTTCGACATCGAATTTCCCGACAATCTCCTGAATCGCAAATCCTTCGCGAGCATCTCTGCCATCGCCAGGACCGTCGATCTCATCCGGGACAGCCGGAAGGTCGCCTGATGAACTTCCCCGTCAAGATCATGCAGGACGGTCTTGTCGCTCGGGTCGCACGCGTCGCCGAAATCGCAGCGAAACACGCCGATGCGGTCGACGTCGAAGCCCGCTTCCCTAGCGAAGCCGTGGATGCGATGAAGGCCGAAAGGCTGCTCGGCATCCAGGTGCCGCGCCAATTCGGCGGCGAATCCGCCTCGATCACCGAGATCGCCGAATTGTGCTCGATGCTCGGCCAAGCCTGTGCGGCAAGCGCCATGGTCTTCGCCATGCATCACATCAAGCTGTCGAGTCTCGTTGAACACGGCGCCGACAGTGAATGGCACCGCGGCTTCATGCGCCGCATTGCCGCCGAGCAGTTGCTGATCGCATCGGCCACAACCGAAGGTGGTATCGGCGGAAACCTTCGCAACAGCATTTGCGCGGTCGAGGTCGATGGTGACACCTGCCGCCTCGAAAAGGATGCGACCGTCATTTCCTACGGTTCACATGCCGACGCCATTCTCATCACCTCGCGTGCCCATGCGCAGGCGGCTTCCTCCGATCAGGTGCTGACGGCCTTCCTCAAGGACCAGTACACGCTCGAGAAAACGCATGTCTGGAATACGCTCGGCATGCGCGGCACCTGCTCCGACGGATTCCTCTTCAAGGGGCAAGCGTCGGCGCATCAGATCCTGCCGAAGCCTTTCGCGGAGATCGCCGCGCAATCCATGCTCGCCTCCTCGCATCTGTTGTGGAGCGGCGTCTGGTACGGCATCGCGGTCGACGCCGTCGTCCGCGCCCAGGCTTTCGTGCGCGCTGCCGCCCGCAAGGCGCCGGATGCGCAGCCGCCGGGCGCGCTGCGCCTGGCCGAGGTTTCGAACCTGCTGCAGATGGTGAAATCCAATGTGGTTGCCGGCCTCAAGGCCTATGAGGATGCCAAGGTCGATGTCGACCGGCTGTCTTCGATGGGATTTGCGGTGGCGATGAACAACGTCAAGATCGCCTCGTCCGAGACGATCCTGGAGATCGTCAACCACGCCATGCTGATCTGCGGCATCATGGGCTACAAGAATGGCACGCCCTTCAGCCTTGGACGCCATCTGCGCGACGCGCACTCCGCACAGCTGATGATTTCGAACGACCGCATCCTCGGCAATACGTCGAGCATGCTTCTTGTCCATAAGCAGGACACTAGCCTACTGGGGTGACAGTCATGGATATGCAGACCTCGTTTCTGGACCGGCTTTTCGAAGCCGGGCTGCTGATCGATACCGGCATCGATGGGCTCTATGGCCGCAGCGGCCAGTTCGAAGAGGTGATCGCTGCCTTCGAGCGCCTAATCGACACGTTCGGCGGCGCCGACGGCGCGGAGGCCATGCGCTTTCCGCCCGGCATGAACCGCGCCTTCTTCGAGACGAGCGGCTACATGAAGAGTTTTCCGCAGCTCGCCGGCACGGTGCACAGCTTCTGCGGCAGCGAACTGGATCATGTCAGTCTGCTGCAATGCATGGAGGTCGGCGAGGACTGGACCAAGGGGCAGGAGGCGACCGACATCGTGTTGACGCCGGCCGCCTGTTATCCACTCTATCCAACGATCGCCAAGCGCGGCAACCTGCCGAAGACGGGCGGCCTCTTCGACCTGCAATCCTATTGCTTCCGCCACGAACCGTCGAAGGATCCGGCCCGCCAGCAGCTGTTTCGCATGCGCGAATATGTCTGCATGGGCACCGAAGAGCACGTTACCGATTTCCGCCAGCGCTGGATGGATCGCGGTGTCGAGATGATGAAGGCCGTCGGCCTCGAGGTGACGATCGATATCGCCAACGATCCGTTCTTCGGCCGCGCCGGCAAGATGCTCGCCAACAACCAGCGCGACCAGAACCTGAAATTCGAACTGCTGATCCCGATCACCTCGACCGCCAATCCGACCGCCTGCATGAGCTTCAACTACCATCAGGATGCCTTCGGGACGAAATGGGGTCTCAATCTTGAAGACGGCAGTGTCGCCCACACCGCCTGCGTCGGCTTCGGACTGGAGCGCATCGCGCTGGCTCTCTTCCATCATCACGGGCTCGATGTGAAGGAATGGCCGGCCAGCGTACGGAAAGCGCTGTGGGGTTGAGCCGGTCGATGACATCGGTATTTTCGGGAATCGACCCGGAGACCTATCGTCAGCACGCGCTGCATTCCGGCGAGCGTACCTGGCCGGAAACCAATTGCTATGTCGATCTCTGGATCGAGGTGCTGGCGACCTCAGGCGTTGCGCCCGAGGCGATGCTCGGTTTCACCCTGACGCAGGATTTCGAGGGCGACCAGTTCACCTTCTTCAAGGTGCCGCTCGAAGATCTCGAAGCGCTCTACGGCATTCGCGCGACCGAGCTTGCCATTTACGACCGCGTCGAACGCCATGTCGAAGTTCAGATCGCGCGGGGCCGTCTCTGCCTGATCGAGATGGATTCCTTCTACATGCCGGATACGCGCGGGACCGCCTACCTGTTGGAGCACGGCAAGACGACGGTGGCCATCAACCGGCTGGATGTTGCCGCCAAGCGTGTCGATTATTTCCACAATGCCGGCTATTTCCGCCTCGAAGGCGAGGATTTCAACGGGCTGTTCCAGCTGCAGCTGACGGAGAATGAGCCGCCGTTCCTGCCCTATGCGGAATTTGCCCGGTTCCCGGAAAAGCCCGCTGATGAAAAGTATCTGCGCGCGACCGCCCGGCGGCTTGCCGGCGTTCATTTCAACAGGCGTCCCAGCGAAAATCCGATCCGTGCATTTGCAAGCGTTTTTCCGCAGCAGGTCGAAGCGGTGGCGGAGCGGCCGTTCGGCTTCTTCCACAAATATGCCTTCAATACGCTTCGCCAGGTGGGCGCCAATTTCGAGCTGGCGGCCGATTATCTGGTCTGGCTTTCTGCTGATGAATTCGCCGCGGCCGCCGAGCATGCCCGGCGCATTTCGGATACGGCGAAATCCGTGCAGTTCCAGCTTGCCCGTGCCATCGCTCGCCGGAAGTTCGAACCGCTGCAGGCAGCCCTTGATCCGGCTGCCGATGCATGGGATTCCATGATGGCGTCGCTTGCGGGGCGAATCTGAGGCCGGAGATCTGACCATGCGGGGGCGTTTGGCAAGCATCGGTGCCGAGGAAAGTCTGCTTTCCGAAGGCTGGAACCTGATCCTGACGGAGCCGGGCGCCTGCGCCGTGCCGCACGATATCCCGCTCTCCGCGCGGCTCATCCCAGCGCCCGTTCCCGGAACCGTCGCCGCAGCGCTGGAAAAGGCCGGGCTGTTCGATCGGGAAAATCCCGAACCGTTGAACACCAGGGACGCCTGGTATCTCTGCCGACTCTTCGATGCCGAGCCCGGCGAGGCAATCCTGCGTTTTGCAGGGCTCGCGACGCTTTGCCATGTCTTCCTGAACGGCCAAGAAATCCTGTTTTCCGAGAGCATGTTCACGGCGCACGAGATTCCGGTGACGCTTTCGGGCGGCGACGAACTGGCGCTATGCTTCCGGGCGCTCGGCCCCCGGCTGTCGGAGCCGGGCCTGCGCGCACGCTGGCGGCCGCAGATGATCACGCCGGCGGGGCTGAAGAATTTCCGCACGACGCTGCTCGGTCATATGCCGGGTTGGTGCCCCGATATCCATGCCGTCGGGCCATGGCGGCCGATTTCGATGGTGCGGCGCAATCCCGTCTCGATCGACAATGTCTCCATCCGCGCGGTGTTGGAGGAAAGCGGCGTCGGCCGCCTCAGCGTTTCCCTGCATAGCAATGCCGAGCATCCCGCGATGCTGCTGCACTGCGGCGGGATGGAGCAGCCCTTCGAGAAGATCGGCGACAATCATTACTCGGCTATCCTCAAGCTTTCCGACATCGAGCCCTGGTGGCCGCATACGCATGGCGCTCCGCGCCTCTACGAGCTGACGCTGATTTCCGACGGCGTTGAATATCCGCTGGGCAGGACCGGCTTCCGGCGGATCGACGTTGACCACGGCGAAGACGGCGACGACTTCGCGCTCACCGTCAACGGCGAACGCATCTTCTGCCGCGGCGCGGTCTGGACGACAGCCGATATCGCGCGTCTGCCGGGCGGGCGGGCGGATTATGAGCCGTTCCTGCGGCTTGCCGCTGGCGCCGGCATGAACATGATCCGCATCGGCGGCACCATGGTCTACGAGACGCCCGATTTCTTTACGCTCTGCGACGAGCTCGGCCTGCTGGTGTGGCAGGATTTCATGTTCGCCAATTTCGACTATCCGCGCAACGACAAGGCTTTTCTCGGCCATGTGCATGCCGAGGTCGAGGAATTCCTGCACGGCGTCCAGGCGTCGCCTTCCCTCGCAGTGCTCTGCGGCGGCAGCGAAATCCACCAGCAGGCGGCGATGCTGGGTCTGCCCATGGAATTCTGGAGCGGGCCGGTCACAGATGAGATCATCCCGGCCATCGCTACGCGCATGCGTCCCGACGTGCCCTATGTCCCGAACTCGCCCCATGGTGGAGCGATGCCGTTTTCGCCCAATGCCGGTATTGCCCATTATTACGGCGTCGGCGCCTATATGCTGCCGATTGCCGACGCGCGTCGCGCCAACGTGCGTTTTGCCTCCGAGAGCCTCGCCTTCGCGCATGTGCCGCAGCAAAGGACGCTGCAACGGCATCTCGATGTGCCGGCTGTGCACAGCCCGCTCTGGAAGGCGCGTGTGCCACGCGACCGCAGCGCATCTTGGGATTTCGAGGATGTTCGCGATTTCTATCTGCAGCTTCTCTACGGCTTCGATCCGGCCCAGCTGCGCCGCGAAGATCCGGGGCATTATCTCGATCTCTCCCGCGCCGTCACCGGCGAAGTGATCGAAGAGACCTTTGCCGAATGGCGGCGCAAGGGCTCCTCCTGTAACGGCGCCCTCGTCTGGACGTTGCAGGATCTGCTGCCCGGTCCCGGCTGGGGGGTGATCGATTCCACCGGAGAGCCGAAGCCGGCCTGGTATGCGATGCGCCGTGCATTCCGGCCGGTTCAGGTGGTTTTCACCGACGAGGGAACCAACGGTCTCGACGTGCACATCATCAACGAGACGGATGCCGCTCTCGATGTGGAACTCGAAGTCATCTGCCTGCGGGACGGAAAACAGCAGGTGCTCAGCGGTAGCAGGGCTTTCAAGCTGGCCGCAAGGGACACGGAGCGTATTGCCTGCACCGCGCTGTTCGGCGCCTTTTTCGATACGACCTATGCCTTCCGTTTCGGGCCGCCGTCGCATGATGCGAGTGTTGCGCGCCTGCGTTCGCTGGCAGATGGCGCCATCCTCGCGGAAAGCTTCCACTTCCCGTGCGGACGGGGGAAGGCGTTGCATGATGCCGGCATCGAAGCATCACTCGGCAGGGACGGCGACGACTGGTTCGTCGATCTGAGGACCGACCGGCTGGCGCAATCGGTGCATATCGACGTCGAAGGCTACCGGGCCTACGACGACTGGTTCCACCTCGCCCCCGGTGCGATGCGGCGCGTGACGCTCTCGGCGCTGCCCGGCACCGAAAGCGATATCGCGCCTGCAGGCGAGATTAGAAGTCTGGGAAGTTCGCATCGTGTCGCCCTCTCGGGCTGAATCTCGCGAAAAACGATGCCGATCCATTGAGAAAGACCGCGATTTGAGAACTACATACCGCTTTTTGCGTGCCCATGTGCTGCAGCGGCTGATCCCGCGATCGCGGCTTGCCTTCAATCCGCGCAAGCCGGTGGAAATCGTCGGCTATCTCTCGATGGCTGTCGGCGTCGGCGAATCGGCAAGGCTTTGCGCCGGCGCTCTGTCGGAGGCGGGAAGGGCGATTTCGCTTTCCGACGTCAGCACGCATCCCGACGAAGAGTCCTTCGCCGGATGGACACCGTCGCCTCTCTCGATCGAGGCGCCGGGAAGCCGTATCTGGCATCTCAATCCGCCGATGCTGCCGCGCGCCATTCTGAAGAAGGGCGTTGCGAATTTCACCCGCGCCTTCAATATCGGGTATTTCGCCTGGGAGCTCGAAGTCGTGCCGGCCGAGTGGCGCAACGCTATGCACTATATGAATGCCGTCTTCGTGCCGTCGGAATTCACCCGGCGGGCGATTGCGCCGCTCACCAAGGCACCCGTTATCGTCGTTCCGCATCCCGTCACCGCGGCGCCGGCAACGGAAGGCATGCGGGAGAAGTTCGGCATCGAGAAGGCCGCCTTTCTCGTCAGCTTCATTTTCAGCGCCGGCTCCTCGATCAACCGGAAAAATCCGCAGGCGGTGATCGAAGCCTTCAGGATATTCGCCGCCGAGGCCCCAAGCGCTTTCCTGTTGATGAAGGCCAGCGGCGATGTGAACAAGGACAAAGGCCTGCGCGCACTGGTCGCTTCGGTCGCGGGTGACGCCCGGATCAGAATCGTCACTGACAGGCTGTCGAACGCCGAGATCAACGGCCTCATCCGCTCTTCCGACGCCTATCTTTCGCTGCATCGTTCCGAGGGGTTCGGGCTGACGGTTGCCGAGGCGATCATGCAGCGCACGCCGGTTATCTCAACCGCCTGGTCGGGCACGGCGGATTTCTGCGATCCGGACAATACATGGCTGGTCGACTCTCCCCTCATTCCGGTCGTCGATACCCATCCGGACTTTGCCGGGCTCGAGGGCGCGATCTGGGCAGATCCTTCTCCGGAAGCCGCGGCCGCGCGCCTCGGGGATATCTTCCGCGCGCCCGAGCTTGCGAGAGAGAAGGCTGAAAAGGCGCGGGCCTTCCTGCTGCGCTACCTCGCTGAGAACAGCTATGAGAAAGCGCTTCAGAAGCTATCGGCGATGCAGGCAAGCTAAGGTGAGGTCGCCACTCAGCTTTATTTTAACATTTTTGCATTAGAGGTGGCGGGTATCCGGCTTTAGAGCATGTCGCGCAAAGGTATGCAGCGGTTTTGCGATAACGGCATGCGTAAAAACAAAGGCCCAAAGCGCGAGGAGCGAATCTGAAAGATCGCGACGCGTTTTAGGCCGATCCTGGCGGATGGACAGATGTCGAAGGGTATTATCGCAAATTCGATGATGAATGCGGCGGCAGGCATGTTGCTCTTGCTGACGGGCTTCATTTCATCGATCATAACGGCGCGGCTGCTCGGACCGGAAGCCAACGGCATCGTCGCCTTCTCGCTCTGGCTGGTGGTCACGGGCGCCTCGATCGCCGAACTCGGCTCCAGCATCACGCTGTTGAAGACCCTACCGCAACTTTCTGCGGAAGGATACGACGCGCGCCGCCGGCGCGGTTTTGCCGCCATCCTCGTCAGCTTCATGATGTTCTCGACCGTCGTGCTGCTGGCGCTCTACGCTCTGTTTTTCCTGACCTCCGAGGAGATGCACTGGGCCGATACCGCGCCGTCCGTCGCCCTGGTTACCGGCGTGCTGTTCTTCGTCCAGGCGATCGGATCCTTCGTCAAATTTTACCTGATTGGCGAAAAAAAGCTTGGTGCCTTCTTCCGGCTGACGGTCGCAGTCTCGATTGTGCAGCTCGCCGGTGTTGCCGTCGGCGCCGTTTTCTATGGCGTCGAGGGTGTTCTCGTCGGTTATGCGCTCGGCCAGCTCGTGCTGTTTTTCGCTACGCTGCCGATCCTTCTTTCGCGGCGTGACTGGTGCGGGGTTTCGCTGAAATCTCTCGCTTCCTCCTCCGTTATCCTGTCGATCCAGTTCATCATCGATTCCATCTTCCTCAATCGGCTCGAACTGCTCTTCCTGCAGCAGTTCTGGTCGGTGGAGATGGTCGGCTACTACGCCGTCGGACTGTCGATCGCCAATATCGCCCTTCAACTGCCGATCCAGATGACCGGCAGCCTGCTGCCCTATTATTCCGAGCGGCGTCACAACAGCGACGATTCGACCTTGCCGGTCGAGGTCTTCGCAGCCGTTACCCGCAGCATGGCCTATATCGTGTTGCCGATGAGCCTCGGGCTGGCAGCGATCTCTAGCGAGCTGGTGCTTGTGGTGTTCGGCGAGGCGTTCCGCCGCAGCGGCACGGTGGTGGCGCTGCTGGCGCTCGTCGCGCCCGCCTATACCTTCATGCAGATCCTCAGCCTCTATCTGTTGTCGATGGACCGGGCCCGCTCCCGCCTGAACATCAGTGTGATAGGTGGCCTTCTCATGGTAGCGGGTTGTTTACTGATCGTACCTAGGCTTGCAGCCGAGGGTGCCGCACTCGTGCGCATCCTCGTTTTCGTTGCGATGTCGGTGATGATGATCAGACAGACAGGATTCGGATCCCAGCTTTCGGGTCTCTACGCAAGCCTGACGAAGGTGACGCTCGCCTCCGTGCTCTGCGCTTGCGCGGCGATTTCCGTGCTGGAATTCCTCCATGGCCCGGTCGGACTGGTCGCTGCAATCGTCGCCGGTACAGTCTGCTATTTCGCGGCGCTCCGCGTGCTGCGCGCCGTGCCGGGCGAGGATGTCGACGTCATGCGCTCCATTCTCGACAAGATGCCGTCGCTGTTGCGCCGGCCTGTGGGGCACGCAATCAATTTCATTGCACCGCGGCTTCCCGGCGATCCCGATCGTGCCAAGGTCGCGCCCGGCGAATTCTCGCTCGATCCGGCTGCGGGTGCCGGACGCAGCGCTGCCCTGCCTGTCGTGTTCGACGGCACGGTCGGGCTGTTCATGCCCGAGAATCCTCTAGTGAAGAAACGTTCGGCGGCCGTGCTCTTTGTCAGCCCGTGGGGTTTCGAGGAGATGTGCAGCCGCAAATTCTTCCGCGTTGCGGCCGAGCATTTTTCCGATATCGGCGTACCGAGCCTGCGCTTCGACTATCGCGGCACCGGCGATGCGCTCGATTTCGGCGCGCTGCCGGCAAGGCTGGAGACCTGGGAAAATTCGATCCGTGCGGCCGCCGTCAAGCTGAAGTCGCTGAGCGGCTGCGACCGCGTCATCCTCATCGCCCAGGGCCTTGGGGCAACACTTTCCCAGCGCATCGGCTCCTCGATCGACGGTGTCGACAGCCTGGTCATGCTGGCCCCGGTGCTGAGCGGCCGGGCCTATCTGCGTGAACTCAACATGTGGTCCAGGATTATCGATGCCGATCTCGGCCTCGGCAAGGAGCACGTCCAGACGGCAAAGGTGCAGATCGCCGGGTTGGTCATGCCCGAGGAGATCGCTGCCGAGCTCGGCAAGCTCAGCATCGCTTCACCGCAGGGGCTTGCAGCCCCGCGCTATCTGATCCTCGAACGTCCTGCGAAGGCCGAGGATACCGGCTTTGCCGATGCGCTGAGGGCGCTTGGCGCCGATGTCGAGCAGAGGGCTTTCGAGGGCTATGACGAGCTCGCCACCAATCCGCTGTTTGCCAAGACGCCGATTGATGTCATCGCGCTGTTGACGACGTGGCTGGAGGCAAGGACGACGGAGACGTCCGCAGCCCATTCATCGGCAGCGATCGAGAACCCGCCGCTTGCAGGTGACGGCTTTACGGAAATGCCGGTGCGTTTCGGAAGCCATGATCACCTGGTCGGCGTCGTCAGCCGGCCGCTGGGCGAGATCAAGGGCAATGCCGTGCTGTTCCTGTCGACGGCCTATGACCGGCATGCCGGCTGGGGACGGACGACGGTTGATATGGCCCGCGAGCTCGCGCGGCAAGGCGTCGTTTCGCTGCGCTTCGATTCCGCTAATGTCGGCGACAGCCCGCCGCGGCCGGATGCACCGGAACAGGTGCTTTACTCCGATACGCAGACCGCGGACGCGGTCGCCTCGCTCGATCTGCTCGAAAGCATCGTCACCGGTCCGGTCATGGTCGCCGGCCGATGCAGTGGCGGTTATCTCGCCTTCCGCGCAGGGGTCGCCGATGAGCGTTTGAAGGCCGTCGTGTCGATCAATCCCTTCGTCTACTACTGGGATCCGAAGATCCCGGTGCGCAAAGAGCATGTCGTTTCCGTTCCCCGCAGCCTGGATGACTACGGCCAGCGCCTGGCGCGGCTCGATACGCTGAAGCGGCTGCTGCGCGGCCAAGTGGATGTGGTTTCGGCGCTGCAGAATGTCGTCATCGCCGCCGGCCGCCGGTTGTCGCCGTGGATCGCGCCGCTGCTCGAGCTGCTTCCCGACCGACGCCATATCGCCCGCGAGGTCAGGCATTCCTTCGCGCTGTTCGGCAAACGCAAGGTGCCGCTGACGCTGATTTACAGCGAAGGCGATGTTGGGCTCGATCATGTCTATTTCCATTTCGGGCCGCGCGGCGCAAGGCTTTCCCGCTATCCGAACGTCCGGCTGCTGATGCTGCCGGATGCCGACCACAACCTGACGCCGCCGCAGTCGCGCAAATTCGTGCTGGACGAGATCATTCGTCTCGCAAGAGCGTGACGGGAATTTCAGCAAGCAGAATCAGATGTTTTCGACGGCGACGATATCCAACGATCTGTAGAGATCGATATAGCGTCCGGCGACGATATCCCAGGAATAGCCGCGCGTAGCGTCGAGAAGCCCAGCGCGAATGGTCTCAGGTTGGCGCGAAAGACCTTCATAGGCCGCTTCGATTGCGGTGGCGGCGGCCCCAGGATCGGTGAAATCGGCAAGCATGATAGCAGGATGCCGGCCGGCAAGTGTCGCGAAGGCATCGTTGGCGTTCAGCACCGGCAGCAGGCCGGCGCTCATCGCCTCCAGCGCCACCAGACCGAAACCTTCATATTCAGAGGCGGAGGCAAAGAGCGAGGCATCCGTGATGATCCGTCGGATGGCGCCGTTGTCGGGTGAGACGTGCAGGGTGGCCAGGCCGGAAAGGTTACGGCTTTCGATCGCGGCTTCGACATCCGCCCGGTTCAGGTCGGATTCGGCGCCGACGATATCGAGATGCCATTCCGCATCACGGGTCGTCAGCATGACCATCGCATCGAGGAGATGGTCCAGCCGCTTGTTCACCGAGAACCGGCCGATGGTGACGATGCGGCGCTTTGCCCGGCGCGAAGCGGTGTCGGCGAACTTGCCGATATCGGCGCCGTTTTCGATCAGCAGGCTGTCGGGCACGATTTCCGAAAACTGCTTGAGGTCGGACGCGCTGCAGCAGACGACCCTGCGATAGGCCAGTGCCGAGGCGCGGGTCAACGTCCGGAACCAGATCTTCTTGATCGCCGCGTATTTTCGCGTGTGGAAGAAGCCGCCATGGGTGGTGACGATCATCGGCTTACGATGCAGCAGCCGGCCCCAGGCGAGCGCGTCGAAGAAAAAGTCGATGGCATGGACATGCACGAGATCGGCATCGGCGAGATGACGGAAAACCTTAGGCGCCAGCGGATAACGGCTGCTGCCGGACCAGGGAATGCGCACCACCTCGATGCCGTCGATGTTTTCGCGCGGCTGCAGTTTGTCCTCAGGCGCGGTGAACAATGAATCGAGCGTGACCACGCGGACGCGATAACCGCGCCGGACAGTCTGGCGGGCGAGATTGGCGACCACGTCTTCCAGGCCGCCGCGGTTGGGCAGGAACTGGCGCACGACATGGATGATCAGCGGCGCCGTTTCCGGCTGCGCCTTCTCGCGCACCCTATCTGCCTCGACGATCGCCATTTTCCACCTATAGCTGCGCACGTTGCCCCGAGTTGAGGCGGGACTCTTATAGCAACGACCAGATCTCTCCGGCGTTAAGCCGCGGTTTAAGCGGCGTCCCGAAAGGCGATTCTTCGCGAAAAAGGTTAACCGCGTCTGATTGATTCAGAGCATCTTTGTTTTTACGCAATTCCGGACGTAAAACCGCAGCACACTTTTGTTGGAATTGCTTCAGAAGGCCTTGAAAGTCAAGGTCGTCAGCGAGCGGACGATGCCGGGAATATTGGCGATGTTGTCGTTGATGAACTTGCCGATATCCTGGCCTTCTTCGATGTAGACCTTCAGCAGCAGGTCGTAGTCGCCGCTGGTGGAATAGAGCTCCGAGACCAGTTCGGTCTGGTAGATGGCATCGGCGACCTCATAGGTCTTGCCGGGGGCGCATTGGAGCTGGACGAAGATCGGCTTCATGGGGATTTCCTGCAAAGGGTTGGTTGGTGGCATAATGGTCGAAAGCGCCATGCCGATGCAAGCCGTTCGTCACGCGGCCGGATCGGCGGCCGCTTCCGAGACGATCCAATCGCGAAAAGCGGCAAGCGGCGCATAGTCGGCCCGCTCGGGCGGAAAGGCGAGATAATAGCGTTCGCGGCTTTCCATTCCACGGTCGACAGCGGCGACGAGATCGCCGCGGCTGATCTCCTCTTGCATCAGAAATGTCGGCAGGAGGGCGATGCCGAGGCCGGCGATCGCCGCTTGGGCGGCGGTGGCGAACTGGTCGAAGAGCATGCCGTGCACGCTTTCGAAGGAAACGCCGTTGCCGGCGAACCATTGCTCCCAGGCATCGGGCCGCGTCGTCAGGTGCAGCAGCGGAACCGAAAGCAGATCCTGTGGTCCGGAGATTGCGTAGCGCTTCAGAAACTCAGGGCTGCAGGCCGGCACCGTGCGCTCCGACATCAGAAAAGCCAGTTCGGCGCCCGGCCAGTGCGGGTGGCCGAAATGGATGGCGGCGTCGATCGAATCGAGGCGGAAATCGAAGGGCGAAAGCCGGGTCACCAGATTGATGGTGACGCCGGGATTGGCGGCGAGGAAACGCCCCAGGCGCGGCGCCAGCCAGCGCGTGCCGAAGGTCGGCAGGATGGCAAGATTGAGCGTGCCGCCATACGGATTTGCGCGCAGGTTCAGCGAGGCGCTGGATATGCGCCGCAGCGCCTCGCGGATTTCACGGGCATAACTGTCACCGGCAAGCGTCAGCCGCATGGTCTGGCGTTCGCGCCGGAAGAGTTCGACGCCAAGCTGCTGCTCCAGCGCGCTCACCTGACGGCTGACGGCGCTCTGGGTCAGATCGAGTTCGCGCGCGGCTGCCGTCACGCTGCCGGTGCGGGCGACCGCCTCAAAGGCGGCGAGATGCGAAATCGATGGCAAAAATCGTCTTGAAGCAAACATGATCATTCCGCTTCAGAATGAGCTATTTCCAAAATGTCGATATTTCTGGGTTTGTTACGCTTGTAAAGAGGTTCATCCTGCAAAAGCGGAATGAGCCTGAGTCCCCGATGCCGAAAGCCTTCGTTTCCACAGACCGTATCCGTTCGCTCTTTACCGAGGCGATGTCGCAGATGTACCGGGCAGAGGTGCCGCAATACGGCACGCTGATCGAACTGGTGGCGGATGTGAATGCCGGCTGCCTCGAAAACGACCCCGAACTGCGGGAGCGACTGGCCCGCGCCGGCGAACTGGAGCGCATCGATGTCGAGCGCCACGGCGCCATCCGGCTCGGCACGGCAGAAGAACTTTTCACCATTCGACGGCTGTTTGCGGTCATGGGAATGCAGGCCGTCGGCTATTACGATCTTTCGGTTGCCGGCGTGCCTGTTCATTCCACCAGCTTCCGGCCGGTCGACGAGGCTGCGCTCAACGTTAATCCATTCCGCGTCTTTACCTCGCTGTTACGGCTGGAGCTGATCGAAGACGAGGGGCTGCGCGGCGAAGCGGCGGCCATTCTGGCGGCACGGCGCATCTATACGCCGCGCGCCATCGCGCTGATCGAGCGTCATGAGCGGGACGGCGGCCTGACCGGGCCGGAAGCAGTGGAATTCGTCGCCGAGGCGCTCGAAACCTTCCGCTGGCACGGTGAGGCGACAATCAGCGCCAAGACTTACAAGCGCCTGCACGATGCGCACCGGTTGATCGCCGACGTCGTCAGCTTCAAGGGGCCGCATATCAACCACCTGACGCCGCGCACGCTGGATATCGACGCAGTCCAGGCCCGCATGCCGGAACGCGGCATCACGCCGAAGGCCGTCATCGAAGGACCACCGCGCCGTCATTGCGATATCCTCTTGCGGCAGACGAGTTTCAAGGCGCTGGAGGAAAGGATCGGCTTTTCCGATGACGACGGTGCGATCCGGGGTACGCATACTGCCCGCTTCGGCGAGATCGAACAGCGCGGTGTGGCGCTGACGGCCAAGGGCCGAGCGCTCTACGACCGGCTGCTCGCCTCGGTTCGCGGCGAGGTCCAGGTCGTCGCCGGCGGCGCCAAGGCCGGCGCCTACGACAGCGAACTTGCCGAGCGTTTCAAGGCGCTGCCGGACAGCTGGGAAGAGCTGCGCAGGCAGGGTCTGGCCTTCTTCCGTTATTCCGCCACACCTGCTGGCATTGCCGCCGCCGTCCGCGGCACGCTGCCCGACGATCCGGAAGCGTTGATCACCAACGGTTACCTCGCCTTCGCCCCGATCGTCTATGAAGACTTCCTGCCGGTCAGCGCAGCCGGCATCTTTCAGTCGAACCTCGGCGCCGACCAGCAGCAGAATTATGCGACCCGCTCGAACCGCGACGCCTTCGAGGCAGCACTTGGCGGGACCGTCCAGGACGAGCTGGCGCTTTATGCCGAACGCCAGACGGCATCGCTGGATGCGGCGATGGAGGCGCTCGGTCTTGCGGGCCTGCAACTGAAGACCGTCGCGTAAAATGGTGGCTTCAACCCTTCATCATATGCGTTAGAGTACCGCGATTTCGCTCCGATCGGACTGAGCCATGCTGAATGATCCGCGCTCCCACGGCCTCTGGGAAAAGACCGCAGCCGAACCACCGGCCACCTCGCCGCTTGCAGGCGCGGTGTCGGCCGATGTCGTCATCGTCGGCGGCGGTTACACCGGCCTGTCGTCTGCTCTGCATCTTGCCGAAGCCGGGTCGAAGGTGGTGCTGCTGGAAGCCAAGGAGATCGGCTTCGGCGGGGCGGGGCGCAATGTCGGCCTGATCAATGCCGGCATGTGGGTGATGCCCGACGATCTGCCCGGCGTGCTCGGCCCGGTGCATGGCGAACGTCTGCTCGAGCTGCTCGGCAATGCGCCAAAGCTGGTCATGGAACTGATCGACAGGCACGGGGTTGCCTGTGAACTCGAACGCAACGGCACGCTGCATTGCGCTGTCGGTGCGGACGGGCTGAAGGAGATCGAAGAACGCGCGGCGCAATGGTCCGCCCGCGGCGCCGCCGTAACGCTGCTCGATGCGGCGGAGACGGCCAGACGCATCGGCAGCGATGCCTATACCGGTTCGCTGCTCGACATGCGCGCCGGAACGCTGCAACCGCTGGCCTATGCGCGCGGTCTTGCCCATGCCGCCGTCAAATCAGGCGTCGTCATTCACACATCCAGTCCGGTCGTTGCAACGGAGCGTCACGGCAGCCGCTGGAAGGTGAAGACCGAAAGCGGCGAAGTCAGCGCCGAATGGATCATCGTCGCGACGGACGCCTACAGCACCGGACCGTGGGAGCAGGTGCGCAGCGAACAGGTGCATCTGCCCTATTTCAATTTCGCCACCGTGCCGCTCGGCCACAATCTGCGTCAGTCGATCCTGGCGGGCCGGGAAGGCGCGTGGGATACCAAGGAAATCCTCTCCTCCTTCCGGATGGATCAGGCTGGACGTCTGGTGTTCGGCAGTGTCGGGGCGTTGCGCAATACCGGGCTCACCGTGCATAAGGGTTGGGCCAAGCGCGCCCTGAAGCGGCTGTTTCCGGTTATCGGCGATGTCGAATTCGAGTGCGAATGGTATGGCCAGATCGGCATGACCGACAATGCGCTGCCGCGCTTTCACAAATTCGCGCCAAATGTCGTCGGCTTTTCGGGTTACAATGGCCGCGGCATTGCGCCCGGCACGGTCTTCGGCCGGACGCTGGCAGAGCATATCCTCGGCCGGCTTGCCGAAGCCGACCTGCCGCTGCCGCTGACGTCGCCGACCGAACCGAGGCTCCGTGCGCTGAAGGAACTATGGTACGAAGCGGGCGCTCAAGTCGCCCATTTCGCCGATGCCCGCTTTTGAGAACCGGTAAACGCTTCCGGGAAGCGAAACTCGCTTCTGAGAATAATAAGATTGGAACCACGACAATGAATATCGCCGTCCTCGATCTCGCCACCGAAACCGCCAAGCTGCTTGCCGAACTCGGCGTCGATGCCGGCCGCTATCACGGCGGCACCCTGTCGGTCAGCTCGCCGGTCACCGGCAAGGAAATCGGCAAACTCAGAGAGCATTCGGTTGCCGAGGCGAATGCGGCGATCGAAGAGGCGCATAAGGCCTTCCTCGAATGGCGTGCCGTACCTGCACCGAAGCGCGGCGAACTGGTCCGCCTGCTCGGCGAGGAACTGCGCGCCGCCAAGGCAGCACTCGGCCGTCTCGTCTCGATCGAAGTCGGCAAGATCACATCCGAAGGCCTCGGCGAAGTGCAGGAGATGATCGATATCTGCGATTTCGCGGTCGGCCTTTCCCGTCAGCTCTACGGCCTGACGATCGCCACCGAGCGCTCCGAACACCGGATGATGGAAAGCTGGCATCCGCTCGGTGTGATCGGTATCATCTCCGCCTTCAACTTCCCTGTTGCTGTCTGGTCGTGGAATGCGGCGCTGGCGATGGTCTGCGGCAATTCCACCGTCTGGAAGCCCTCGGAAAAGACACCTTTGACCGCCCTTGCCGTGCAGGCACTGTTCGAGAAGGCGCTGAAGCGCTTCATCGCCGAGGGCGGCACGGCTCCGGCCAATCTATCGACTTTGATCATCGGCGGCCGTGAAGTCGGCGAAGTGCTGGTCGACCATCCGAAGATCCCACTCGTTTCCGCCACCGGTTCGACGGCCATGGGCCGCGCCGTCGGTCCGCGGCTGTCGCAGCGTTTTGCCCGCGCCATTCTCGAACTCGGCGGCAACAATGCGGCGATCGTCTGCCCAAGCGCCGATCTCGACCTGACGTTGCGCGGCGTTGCCTTCTCCGCCATGGGCACGGCCGGCCAGCGCTGCACGACGCTGCGTCGTCTCTTCGTGCATGACAGCGTCTACGACCAATTGGTGCCGCGCCTGCAGAAGGCCTATGGCTCCGTCACCATCGGCAATCCGCTCGAAACCGGCACGCTGGTGGGACCACTGATCGACGGCAAGGCTTTCGAGAAGATGCAGGCAGCACTTGGCGAAGCGAAATCGGCCGGCGGCAAGGTGACCGGCGGCGACCGCGTCGACAATGGTTCGACTGACGCCTTTTACGTTCGCCCGGCGCTGGTCGAAATGCCTGATCAGACCGGCCCGGTCGAGCACGAGACCTTCGCGCCGATCCTCTATGTGATCAAATATAGCGATTTCGACGCGGTGCTGGCGCTGCACAATGCCGTGCCGCAGGGACTGTCGTCGTCGATCTTCACCAACGACATGCGCGAGGCCGAAACCTTCGTCTCCGCCCGCGGCTCGGATTGCGGCATCGCCAATGTCAATCTCGGGCCATCGGGCGCCGAAATCGGCGGCGCCTTCGGTGGCGAGAAGGAAACCGGCGGTGGCCGCGAATCCGGCTCGGATGCCTGGAAGGCCTATATGCGGCGCTCCACCAACACGATCAATTACGGCAGGACGCTGCCGCTTGCGCAGGGCGTCAAGTTCGACGTCGAATAAGCCGGCTGCAACGGGCGGCATTCCCTAAAGCGCGTCGCATGCAATTGATTCATGCGACGCGCGTTAGCTCTTTGTTTTGAAGTGTGTCGCTATCCGGAACCACTGCACACTTCCGGGCGACATGCAGGGGGCGTCGCCTTTTTGGCCAATCGCGATTTATTCCACTATAACATGAAACATTTAGTCAAGATATTGTGATGGCTTTTTCGGGCAAGCCAAACTTGAAATCCTCAGTCAGGAAAAATATACGCCTCTCATCACCCGTGGAGACCTCGGGTGACATCGCCACGGAGGCCATCATGAACATTGCTCTTAGCCGTTTTTCCCTCGCGCTTGCCGCTTCGCTTCTCGCCGCCACCGCGCTCGCCGGTAGCGCCAATGCGCAGGACGAAAGTCTCGTCGTCTACAATGCCCAGCATGAAAGCCTGGGCCGCGAATGGATCGATGCCTTCACCAAGGAGACCGGCATCAAGGTCACCATGCGGCAGGGCGGCGACATGCAGTTCGCCAACCAGATCATTCAGGAAGGCGACGCCTCTCCGGCCGACGTGTTCCTGACCGAGAATTCGCCGGCGATGACGCTGGTCGATGGCGCGGGCCTCTTTGCCCCCATCGAAAAGGACACGCTGGACCAGGTTCCCGATCAATATCGCCCGGCTGACGGCATGTGGACCGGCATTGCCGCCCGCACCACCGTTTTTGCCTATGACAAGACGAAGCTCACCGAAGACAAGCTGCCGAAGTCGATGCTCGACCTTGCTGATCCGGCCTGGAAGGGTCGCTGGGGTGCGTCACCTGCCGGCGCCGATTTCCAGGCCATCGTCGCTGCGCTGCTGCAGCTCAAGGGTGAGCAGGCGACCGCCGACTGGCTGAAGGCTCTCAAGGAAAACGCCACGCCCTACAAGGGCAACAGCGTCGCCATGAAGGCCGTCAATGCAGGCGAAGTCGAGGGTGCGATCATCTATCACTATTATTGGTTCGGCGATCAGGCGAAGACCGGCGAGAACAGCAAGAATGTCGGCCTGCACTACTTCAAGAACCAGGATCCCGGCGCCTTCGTCAGCGTTTCGGGCGGCGGCATCCTGAAGTCAACGCAGCACATGAAGGAAGCCCAGGCTTTCCTGAAGTTCCTCACCAGCAAGGCCGGCCAGGCGGTTCTCAAGGATGGTGACTCCTACGAATATGCCGTCGGCAAGGACGCGCCCTCCAACGAGAAGCTCGCTCCGCTCGCCGATCTCGACGCGCCGAAAGTCGAAGCTTCGACGCTCGACAGCAAGAAGGTTGTGGAGCTGATGACGGCCGCCGGCCTGATCTGACCTTCTGCCGCAGGCGACTTCCGCCAAAACTATTGCTTTTGGCTCAAGAAAACCTTAGGGCATGACGAAATCCGGCAACCGCTCCTCAAAAGCGGTTGCCTTCCTTTTTCAGCGTGTAAAGGCATCGGCCTTGCTGCAGGACAACAGATTGCTCGCATCCGGTAACGCGGGGCCGGTCGCGCCTGGGGGGCGGATGGGTTTGCCGCGCGCGCCCATGCCGCACGCTTCCGTGGTGCTGCTGGCAACCATCGTCGCGATCTTCAGCCTGGTGCCGCTCGGCTTCATCGGCTGGGTCACCTATGATGTCGGCTGGGAAACGGTAAACGCCCTGGTCTTTCGGCCGCGCGTCGGCGAACTGCTCGTCAACACGGTTCTGCTGGAATCGCTCACCATTCCACTATCGATCGCGCTTGCGGTGACGCTTGCCTGGCTGACCGAGCGGACCGACATTCCTTTCGCGCGGCTCTGCGCCTGGCTTGCGATTGCTCCGCTCGCCGTGCCTGCCTTCGTACACAGCTATGCCTGGGTCAGCCTCGTCCCCGGCATGCACGGCCTGCAGAGCGGTGTCTTCGTCTCGGTGATCGCCTATTATCCTTTTCTCTACCTGCCGGTCGCCGCGGCGTTGCGCCGTCTCGATCCGGCGATCGAGGATGCCGCGGCCTCGCTGGGTCTCAATCCCTGGCGGGTCTTCTTCCGGGCGGTGCTGCCGCAGCTCCGACTCGCCATTTGCGGCGGCTCGCTGCTGATCGGGCTGCATCTGCTTTCGGAGTACGGCCTGTTTGTGATGATCCGGTTCGACACTTTCGCGACGGCGATTGTCGATCAGTTCCAGTCCTCCTACAACAGTCCCGCCTCCAACATGCTCGGCGGCGTGCTCGTCGCCTGCTGTCTTTTTCTGCTCGGCTTCGAGGTGCTGGTGCGCGGCAACGAACGGTATGCACGCGTCGGCTCCGGCTCGCCGCGTCCGACAGATCGCCGCCGGCTCGGCTGGTTCGTGGTGCCGGCCGTTTTTCTGCCTGTCGTCCTGGCGGTGCTGACCCTCGGCGTGCCGCTGGTGACGCTTGGCCGCTGGCTCTATCTCGGCGGCACCGAGATCTGGCGCATCGAAGTCGGCAGCGCTTTCCTGCAGACGATCGTGCTTGCCATTGTCGGCGGCGTGCTGGCGACGATTGCCGCAGCACCGATGGCCTGGCTTTCCGTGCGTGCGCCCGGCCGTTTGCAGCGCGTGCTCGAAGCCTGCCATTACTATGTCGGCTCGCTGCCGGGTGTCGTCGTGGCGCTGGCGCTGGTGACGATCACCGTGCGTCTCGTGCTGCCCCTCTACCAGACCTTTGCAACGCTGCTCGTCGCCTATGTGATGCTTTTCCTGCCCCGCGCCATGGTGGGGCTGCGCGCCAGCATCGCCCAGGCACCGGTGGAGCTGGAGCGCGCCGCGATGGGCCTCGGCCGCACCCCAGGGCAGGCGGTACGGCAGATCACCATGCGGCTTGCCGCACCCGGAGCGGCGGCCAGCGTCGCGCTCGCCGCCCTCGGCATTACCAATGAACTGACGGCGACCCTGATGCTGTCGCCCAACGGCGTCGATACGCTGGCGACGAAATTCTGGTCGCTGACCAGCGAGATCGATTATGTTTCGGCTGCGCCCTATGCCTTCATGATGATCGTGCTGTCGCTGCCGCTCACGCTGATGCTCTATACCCAATCGAAACGGACTGCCGGCCAATGACGCTGCTTACGATCGAAAACATCAGCAAGCGCTACGGGCCTGTGCAGGCGCTGAAGGATATTTCGCTCGATGTCCAGGCGGGCAGCCGCACCGCCGTCGTTGGCCCGTCCGGTTCGGGCAAGACGACACTGCTGCGCATCATTGCCGGCTTCGAGCAGCCCGACGTCGGGAGAGTGACGCTCGATGGCGAGGTGCTTGCCGACGGCCCCGCGACGGTGCCGGCTCACAAGCGCGGCATCGGCATCGTTTCGCAGGACGGCGCGCTGTTTCCGCACTTAAGCGTCGCCGAAAATATCGGCTTCGGCTTCGAGCGGGGTGCGGCCGACCGTGAGAAGCGTATCGTCGAGCTGCTCGATATGGTCGAGCTCGACCGCGGCATGCTGGTGCGGCGCCCGCATCAGCTTTCCGGCGGCCAGCAGCAGCGCGTGGCGCTTGCCCGCGCGCTCGGCCGCAAGCCGCGGCTGATGCTGCTCGACGAACCTTTCTCGGCACTCGACACCGGGTTGCGCGAGAACATGCGCAAGGCGGTTGCGCGCGTTCTCAAGGCGGCCGGCATTACCACCATTCTGGTTACGCATGATCAGGAAGAGGCGCTGACCTTTGCCGATCAGGTCGCGGTGCTCAGAGAAGGACGGCTGGTTCAGGCCGGGTCGCCGCAATCATTGTATCTGCATCCCAGGGATCGTGAGACAGCACTGTTCCTCGGCGATGCCGTGCTGCTTCCCGCGATCATTCGGAACGGTCTGGCCGACTGCGCGCTTGGCCGCGTCGCCGTCGAAGGCAGTCGTCAGGGCAAAGCGGAGATCATGCTGCGGCCGGAGCAGATCCGCGTCGTTGCCGATGAAAGCGATCGCAACCATGGCGGACGTGTCGTCGAGGTGGAGTTCGGCGGCGCGGTCTGCACCGTTGCCGTTTCGCTCGACGGTGTTGCCCTGCCGCCGATCCTGATCAAGACCTCGAGCGTTGCGCTGCCGGCGCGAGGCGATCTCGTTCGCCTCGATATCGCCGGCAAGGCGCATGTTTTCGAGAGCTGAGTGAAAGCGTCGCGCGTCCGAGGACGCTCAGAACCCCCATAACTTCTTGTTTTAACGCAATTCCGGACGGAAAACCGCTTCGCACTTTTCCTGTAATTGCTTTAGCCGAACTTGCGCACCACTTCTTGCGGCTCGATGCCTTCAAGCCAGCCGCCGGTAAAGCCGGCGCGCTCGAGCCCGAGCCGGATGGCCGGCGATTGCCTCATCAGCTTCCAGATGAAGTCGGAGCGCTCGTTCTCGACGGTCATGACGAGAAGACCCTGATCAATGCCGACGGTGCGGTCGTCGACCCAGCCTTCCGGCCGCGTGGTCTTGACCGTCGGGTTGAAGCCGCCGGGAAAGCCGCCTTCCAAGAGCAGGTTCGGATAGCTGGTCAAAAGTGCCTTGGTGCCATCCAAAGCCGCCTGCCGGTCATAGGGCAGGCAGGCGAGGGCTGCCCAGGGTGCGATCGTGCCGTCATCCGGGCCGAGCGGGGCGCCGCGGGCGGCATAACCCAGAACCTTCGGCTGGCGGCCGCCGCGCATGCGCCGCGTCGGCGGCGGGCCGTCGCAGGCGGAGAAACCCCAGATATTCTTGTTATAGCCGACGAACTGGCCGGGATTGCGCTCGGCATAATCACGCTGGACGTTGATGACCGCCTGCGTGTTGCGGAAATAATCCCAGTTCCGCTCCGCCATCGGCTTGTCCTGAATGCCGCGGAAATCGATCCAGGCATGAGAGAACAGGTGGATGAACAGCGGCCCGGCATAGAGATAGGACTGTTCGCCGTGCAGCATCCAGGAATAGCTTGACGTAAAGGCGTCGTAGCAAGACTGCGGGATGGGGTGCGTCGGCGATGCGAGCGCCAGTGCGTAAAGGATGATCGCCTCGTCGAAGCCGTGATAGCGCCAACGCAGGAAGCCGGAAGAGGGCTTCCAACCCATGGCAATGGTGTCGCCCTTGTTCAACGCCCAGCGCCAATCGACGCGCTCGTAGATGAAGGTCGCGAGCTCACGGATTTCCTTTTCCGTCTCGTCGTCTTCGCGGTTGAAATACTGCGCTGATGTCAGGATGCCGGCGACCAGCAGCGCCGTATCGATGGTCGACAGCTCGCTGTTCCAGGCGCGGTGGCCGGTATCCATATGCAGAAAGTGGTAGAAGAAGCCGCGGTGGCCGGTGGCGTGGCGTTCCTCGCCCTGACGCGCGCCGGCGAAAAACCGCAGCGTATTGACCGTGCGTTCGGCTGCTTCCGCGCGGCTGATCCAGCAACGCTCGACACCGACGGGATAGGAGGAAAGGGCAAAGCCGACGGCTGCGATACTTGCCGGCACGCCGCCGATCGAGGTATCGGCCACCAGGCCATTTTCGGGATTGGAATATTTCAGGAAGTACTTGAATGCCGAATGCTGCAGCCTGTCGACAAGCGCTGCATCAATATCTTCAATCCGTTGCAGCATAGGCTCCTACCCAACTGTTGCATCGCCCCATGCTTGAACATGACGGCCGTCCCCCGGCAAATCAAACCTTTTTGATTCGCAGGGATAAGAGAACACAAATGGGCAGAAGTGGTCGTTAATAATTATCGGTGAAATAATATCTAGTAGAAGTCATATAAGCGGTGCAGCAAAAGCAGCGGTTACGCGCCGGTCCGCAGCCGTTGTTTCCGGCGATATTCGGTTCCTCCGATCTTCCGCGGAACGGGTGACAGTCGCTCAATCGTATAGGCTGGTATGAGGCGTCGGAGTCTCTACTGCGCGCATCTACCCCTTGGCATCGCGCCGCGAGGCAGTGAAGATGAAACACGCCTCTCGCCGATCGGTCGTCTCAAGTCCCCGCCGAACGCGCCGACAGGAAGACCTGCGGCTCGAAGGCAAAATCCTTGTCGAAGGGATAGGTCGGATGCTGCTTGCGCAGCCGTGGCAGGCGCTCGACGAACTGATCGACGACACCGGTCGAGAGCGCCATCAGGCTGGGATTTGCAATCGGCGCCAGCTCGGGAGAGAGATAACCCGATTTGACGACAATGATCCTCGCCTTGTGCGGATCGAGGCCGAGCCGGGTGAAATCGGCGATGTTGTGATAGGGCCGGCGTTTGGCGGACAGTACGAGATCGATGCCATCGATCGAAACCACCGCCTGGCGGTCGGCGGGTTCGGCGGTTCCATGGAGGAACTTGACGATGAAACGAGCATTGACCGGCTTGCTGCCCTCGCTGTCGAGTGAGGCGCCAACGCTGAGGTCCAGCTCGGCGCCCACGCCTGCGGCATAGCAGGTCTCGGTTGCCGCCTTGTCGGTGATGCCGGCGAAGACGACGCCGGCAACACCCCTACCGATCAACTCGGCCAGCACGTCGGCTCGGTCCCCGACGCCGCCGCCGGTCGGGTTGTCGCCGGATTCGGCGAGCACGACGGGGATTGTCGGGCTTGCAATGGCTCTCGCGACGCATTCCTCCAACGAGCCGGTCTCGCAGCCGAAGACAAAGTCTTCGCGCGCATCCCAATAGGCCTTGGCGAGACGTCTGGCCTCGCGCTCCATTACCGCGCGGTCGGTGCCGGTGATGATGGCGGCGGCCGTGGCGCGCGGTTCGTCGGCCCAGACATAACCAACCATCAGTGATGCATCCCAGACACCATCAATCGCATCGATTTCGGGCAGCATCTCATAGAGGCTTTTCGCCGGCTCATCGACGGTGCTGGTGCGCTCGCCGGGCAGCACGACCGGGACCGGCGCCCAGAGAACAACCGGCCGCACACCTGATTTCAGGCTCTTCACCAGCATGGAGACCGAGCGGCGCATCGTCTCCTCGACATCGATATGCGGCGCAGTGCGATAGGTTGAATAAATATCGAGCGCATCGATGATGCGCTGGGTGACGTTGCCATGCAGGTCGTAGCTTGCCGACACCGTGCAGGCCTCGCCGACGAGCGCGCGGGCCGCACAAATCCAGTCACCTTCGGCATCCTCCATGCCCTCGACATACATGGCGCCATGCATGGCGAGGTAGAGACCGTCGAGCGGCAGCATCGGCTTCAGCCGCTCGAGGAATTCGCCCTTGAAGGCCTCGTAGGTGGCGCGTGAAACCGGGCCGCCAGCAATGGCGCGGGCATGGATCGTCGGTAGGAATTCGGCGTCGTAATCCCTGAGGAAGCCAAAGTAGGGTGATGCCAGCAGTGCGTCCCCGCGCAGCACGCGAAAATCCTTCTCCTCGTTCAGGACGGGATTGTATGTGCTGCATTCGATATGAATGCCACCAACGGCGATGCGCATGGGAAACCTCAGTTGATATTGGGAGCAATCAGGAAGGTAGGGCCGCAATGCCGGCAGCGCCCTGGACCTCGAGGCCGGTGCTGTCGTCAAGAATTTCTCCGGTCATCTGACACCAAGTGAGGGATTGTCGCAAGCGGTGCGGCCCATCTCATTGAGTGCGCCATCTGCTCCTGCCGATGACGATGATCAGAACATCATCTTATGGGTCGAGGCCAAGCAGAGTGGCGTTGCTATGCGGCGAGTCATTGGGTGCACGCAAGATCGCGTCAAACTCAGCAGTTTACGCGCCCCGGCCGCGAGGAGCACACGCCCCTTATTCGCCGATCAGCGAGCTCGCGGATCGGCAAACATTCAGAACAGACACCCTGCACGGCAAAGGTGCGCTAAGGCTTTGAAAATTTGAGAAACTGGAGCGGGCGAAGGGATTCGAACCCTCGACCCCAACCTTGGCAAGGTTGTGCTCTACCCCTGAGCTACACCCGCTCAATCCACATCGGTCCGGGGTAGTTGTTGGACCGTGGGCGCCGCCTCGCGGCGACCGGCGCTATATGGCCTAACGGGTTTTCAAATGCAACAGGGAAATGACGGAGAGGTGAAGAAAAATTCTCCTGCTCGCGCGGGCCGGGCGGAAAGGCCGCAAATGCGGGGCAAAGCGTCGGCCGCAAAGATTGCCAAACGATGTCGACGGACTTAATCAGGACGCCTTGTCTTTTTCCCTTCCTATCCAATGGATTGCCCAATGTCCGAAAATGTCCCGAAGACCAGAGAAGAATTGTTTGCCTTTCTCGATGGGCTCGGCATTGCCCATAAGACGGTTGACCATGCGCCGGTTTTCACCGTGGCGGAATCGGTTGCGCTGCGCGACGAGATCCCCGGCGGCCACACCAAGAACCTGTTCGTCAAGGACAAGAAGGACAGGTATTTTCTGCTGACCGTCGAGGAAAACGCTGCCGTCGATCTCAAGCAGGTGCATAATGCCATCGGCGGGTCCGGCAGGGTCTCCTTCGGCAGGCCCGAGAAGTTGATGGAATATCTCGGCGTCATTCCCGGCGCGGTCACTGCATTCGGCGCGATCAACGATACTGCGGCGAATGTCACCTTCGTGCTCGATACCGATCTGATGCGCGAGGAGATCATCAACTGCCATCCGCTATCCAACGATGCGACGACATCGATTGCGAGCTCCGATCTCATCCGTTTCATGGAAGCGACCGGGCATAAGCCGCTTGTCTTGAAAGTGACGTCCTGACATACGATTTTAGCGCTAAAGCGCGTCGCGGACTTTCAGTTTCGCTTGCGGCGCTTTAGGCCTTTGGTTTTGTGCATGTCTTGATCGCAAAACCGCTACACTTTTGCGCGACATGCTTTAGCAAAGACGCCGGCAAGATCGGCGCGGCGGGAGATACCTATGAGCGGCAGCGACAACCCCTATAACAGTTCCTTCGGAAATCAGATGACGGCGACGACAAGCTTCGGCGCCACCCCAGAACCCGTGGCTGCAGCCGGCAGCTACATCACCGACACCACGACCGCGAATTTCGGCAAGGACGTCATCGAGGAATCGCGCAATCAACCGGTGCTGGTGGATTTCTGGGCGCCCTGGTGCGGGCCGTGCAAGCAGCTGACGCCGGTGTTGGAGAAGGTGGTCAACGAAGCCAAGGGCCGCGTCCGGCTGGTCAAGATGAACATCGACGACCATCCCTCGATCGCCGGCCAGCTCGGCATCCAGTCGATCCCCGCCGTGATCGCCTTCGTTAACGGCCGCCCCGCCGACGGCTTCATGGGTGCAGTGCCGGAAAGCCAGATTCAGCAGTTCATCGACCGTATCGCCGGCCCGGCCGGCGCCGATGAGGCGGCCGAGATCGAAGCCGTGGTTACGGAAGCAGCAGAACTGCTGGCCGCCGGCAACATCAATGAGGCCGCTCAGCTCTACGCCGCGGTGATGCAGGCCGATCCCGAAAATGCCAAGGCGATTGCCGGCATGGCCGAGTGCATGATCGTCGCAAACCAGCATGAGCGGGCGCGCGAAACTCTGACTGATCTGCCGGAAGAGTTGGCGAAGGACGCCGGTATCCAGGCCGTACTGAAAAAGCTCGAACAGATCGAGGAAGCCCGCAAGCTCGGCGATCCTGTTGCGCTCGAACGTGGCCTTGCCGTCAACCCCGACGACCATGAGGCGCGGCTGAAGCTCGCCAAGATCCTCAATGTCGAAGGCCGGCGCGACGAAGCGGCCGAGCACCTGCTGCTGATCATGCGCAAGGACCGCGCCTTTGACGATGACGGCGCCCGTCGCCAGCTGCTGCAGTTCTTCGAGGTCTGGGGCTTCAAGGATCCGGCGACGATTTCGGCTCGGCGCAAGCTTTCGGCGATGCTGTTCTCCTAAAGCGCCGCGGGTCCGACAGGGCGGCAAGGCGCTGTATTGCTTTGTATCCCTGTCTGATCCTGTTGAAAGGCGATTCGGATTTTCGGAGGTAGGCGCTAAGTTTCGAGCAACTGCCCTTGCGTTTTCGGACGGGGGCACCACATTCTCGTGAGGACGGGCATGCCCGTTACAAGAATGCGGGACGGTTTCATGCAAGTCGGGAATGCCAGATACCTGAAGCCGGGCGATCTGCCTGATACAATCGCCGTCTTTCCCCTGACCGGTGCCCTCCTTCTGCCGGCCGGGCAGCTTCCGCTCAACATTTTCGAGCCGCGTTATCTGGCGATGCTGGATGCTGTACTGACGGGAAACCGGCTGATCGGCATGGTGCAGCCGGCGCTCGGCGAACACGAAGACAAGGGCGGCGATCCCAATCTTGCCGCCGTCGGCTGCCTTGGCCGCATCACCTCCTTCGCCGAAACTGGCGACGGCCGCTATATCGTCTCGCTGACCGGCGTCTGCCGCTTTCGGTTGCTTGAGGAGAAAGCAACCAGCGATCCGTTCCGCACCTTCCGTATCGCGCCGTTCATCGCCGATCTCTCGGCCGCGAACGAGGAGGAGGCGGTCGACCGCGCAGCGCTTCTGACTGCCTTCAAGGCCTATCTCGATGCCAACAAGCTGGAAGCGGACTGGGAGAGCGTCGAGCGGGCGAGCAATCTGACGCTTGTCAATTCGCTGGCGATGATGTCGCCGTTCGGACCGGCTGAAAAGCAGGCACTGCTGGAAGCGCCCGATCTGAAGACGCGGGCCGAAACGCTGATCGCCATTACCGAGATCGTGCTGGCGCGGGTCTTCGGTGACTCCGACACGGTTCTGCAGTAGACTTCAGCCATGGATGAAAAACTCAGCCGCGTCGATCCAAAGCTGCTCGATCTGCTGGTCTGCCCGCTCTCCAAGGGCCGGCTTTCCTATGATCGCGAACACAATGAGCTAGTCTCGGAAAAGGCGCGGCTTGCCTATCCGATCCGCGACGGCATTCCGATCATGCTGGTGTCCGAAGCCCGTCGCCTCGACGAATAGGCGTCTTTAAATCACCATCAAATGACTTGGCCTGCCAGCAGCCGCGGATTGTCCTTTGCCGTCGTCCCAGCCGCCTGGCCGATGAAGAAAGATTTGAGGCGCGGCAGCCGGTCGACGATGCCGAGGCCGACGTCTCGGGAGATGCGGATCGGTGTTGCGTCGTTGGAGAACAGCCGGTTCAGCACGTCCGTCGTCACGCCCATACGGAAGGTGTCGAAGCGGCGCCAGGTCTGGTAGCGTTCGAGAATGTTGATCGATCCGATATCGAGGCCGAGCCGATCAGCCTCCACGATCGTTTCGGCAAGTGCCGCTACATCCTTGAAGCCGAGATTGAGGCCCTGGCCTGAGATCGGGTGAATGCCGTGGGCGGCGTCGCCGGCCAGCGCGAAACGCGGTGCGACGAAGGCGCGTGCCAGAGTCAGGCCGAGCGGGAAGGCGCGTTTGTCGCCGATGATTTTCAGCGCCCCAAGCTTGTGGCCGAAGCGGCGTTCGAGCTCTTCCTCGAAGACCAGGTCGTCGGCGGCGACCAGCCGATCGGCATCATGTGTCCGCTCCGTCCAGACGAGCGAGGAGCGATTGTTCTTGAGCGGCAGGATGGCGAAGGGACCGGCCGGCAGGAAATGCTCCTCGGCGCAGCTATCATGCGGCCGCTCATGTTCGACCGTGGCAACGATGCCCGACTGGCCGTAGTTCCAGGTGACGGTCTTGATGCCGGCGAGATCGCGCAGCGTCGAGCGCACGCCGTCGCAGGCAACCAACAGCCGGCTCTCCAGCGCGCTGCCATCCGAAAGCGTGACGGTTATGTGGCTGTCGTGCGTCTTCAGCTCCGTGGCGCCGAGCCCGTGACGGATGTCGATGCCGAGCCGCTCGCAGACGCCCCGCAGCGCTGCGACCATGGCAACATTCGGGATCATGTGGGCGAAAGGCCGGCCTTCCGCCGCTTCGCCGTCGAAGGTGAGAAAAACCGGGCGCACCGGATCAGAGGTCTTGGAGTCGGTAACGATCATTTTGGTGATCGGCTGGGCTTCCGGCTCGATCTCATTCCAGATGCCGAAGACCTCGAGCATCTTCGACGCCGCCGCGATGACGGCGGAAGCGCGTGTGTCGTTTTTCCAGACATGCTCCGGGGCCGCCTCGACGACGACGACATTCAGATGGGGGGCTGCCTGTTTGACCGCGACAGCGGCGGAAAGGCCGACATAACCCCCGCCCACAACCAGCATGTCCAGCATCGCGCCGCTCCCGTACCTTGTGCCTCAGATGTGACCTATATAGATCATCGCAACTTCACTTCCTACCGCCGGGAGACATACAAAATGACGCGCGAGACGACCGGGTCTTCGGCAATGGAGACACTGCTTTCGACGCTCGACCTGGAGCCGATCGAGGTCGATATCTTCCGTGGACGCAGCCCGCAGGCCGGCTGGCAGCGCGTCTTCGGCGGCCAGGTGATCGGCCAGGCGCTGATGGCGGCGCAGCGCACCATCGAGGGCGAGCGTTTCGTCCATTCGCTGCATGCTTATTTCATGCGGCCCGGCGATCCCTCGGTGCCGATCATCTACCAGGCGGAGCGCATCCGCGATGGATCGAGCTTCAATACCAGGCGCGTCGTCGCGATCCAGCACGGCAAGGCGATCTTCACGCTGTCGGCCTCCTTCCAGGTGGAGGAGCCGGGCTTCGATCACCAGATCGTCATGCCTGAGGTGACAATGCCCGAAGCGCTGCTTGGCGAACAGCAGATCAAGGAGCAATATCTCGCGCATGCGCCGGAGGCGATCCGAAAATACTGGCAGCGCGAGCGGCCGATCGAGATCCGTCCCGTCTCGCTGACGCATTATTTTTCCGACAAGAAGCTCGATCCCAAACAAGACGTTTGGGTGCGCGCCACCGGCCCGGTTCCCGACGACCGGCTCTATCAGGCGGCCGTGCTTGCCTATCTCTCGGACATGACCCTGCTCGATACGTCGCTTTATGCACACGGCACCTCCATCTTCGATCAGAGCCTGCAGGTGGCAAGTCTCGATCATTCGATGTGGTTTCACAGGCCCTGCAAGCTCGACGACTGGTTGCTTTATACGCAGGACAGCCCGTCGGCGTCGGGTGCCAGAGGGCTGACCCGGGGTAGCCTGTTTACCCGATCGGGTGAGCTGATTGCCTCTGTCGCACAGGAGGGTTTGATTCGGAAAAAGGCAAATGAATAAAAAATACGCATCTTTTTAAAATTGCGCATTATTTGTGCGATTGATGGCCGGTCATTTGCCGATCATTTGCCTGTTTATTGGCGCCAGGTATTATAATCGTTATTTTTCAATAAGTTATTCCATGCCTCGAATCTGGCACGTCCCTTGAATGTATATCGCCGGTCGCTGTTCAGGAACGTCAGCGGCAAGGAGAGTCGGCTCCGCGCCGAGGATAACGAAGGATGGGAAACCAGATGAAAATTGTGATGGCTATTATCAAGCCGTTCAAGCTCGATGAGGTCCGCGAAGCTCTTACGGCGATCGGCATTCAAGGGCTGACCGTGACCGAAGTGAAGGGCTACGGGCGCCAGAAGGGGCATACCGAAATCTATCGCGGCACCGAATATGCGGTCAGCTTCCTGCCGAAGCTCAAGATCGAAATCGCGGTTGCATCGGAACTCGTCGACAGGGCGGTCGAGGCCATCGCGGCATCGGCCAAGACCGGTCAGATCGGCGACGGCAAGATTTTCGTCTATTCGATCGACCATGCCGTGCGCATCCGTACGGGCGAAACCGATTCAGAAGCGCTGTAAGCGGCAGATCAAGGAGCTTTTTCCAATGTCAATTTCGAAGTTTTCTTCCACCTTTGCGCGGATTTGCGCAGCTTCGGCAGCGCTTCTCGCGCCGGCCGTCGCTTTCGCGCAGGAAGCTGCACCGGCTGCGGCTGCGGCTGCAGCACCGGTGCCGGACAAGGGCGATACTGCCTTCATGTTCATTTCCACGATCCTTGTGCTGTTCATGCTGGTGCCCGGCCTAGCACTCTTCTATGGCGGTCTCGTTCGCGCCAAGAACATGCTCTCCGTTTTGATGCAGTGCACGATGATCGGCGCGGTGGTTATGCTGATCTGGGTGATTTACGGCTATTCCTTCGCTTTCGGCGGTTCGGACAGCCCCTATTGGGGCGGCACAGCCAAGATGTTCCTTTCCGGCGTTTCCACGGCAACCACGGCTGCAACCTTCTCCAAGGGCGTCGTCATTCCGGAATTCATCTTCATGTTATTCCAGATGACCTTCGCAGCGATCACGCCTGCCCTAATCATCGGGGCTTTCGCCGAGCGCATCAAATTTTCGGCTGCAGTTCTCTTCTGCGCACTTTGGGCGACTTTCGTCTACTTTCCGATCGCGCACATGGTCTGGGATTCGAACGGCATGCTCTTCAAGATGGGCGCGCTTGACTTCGCAGGGGGTACGGTCGTCCACATCAATGCCGGTATCGCTGGTATCATTGGCGCTCTTCTGGTCGGTAAGCGCACCGGCTACGGCAAGGACATGATGGCACCGCATTCGATGACGCTGACCATGGTCGGCGCCTCGATGCTCTGGGTCGGCTGGTTTGGCTTCAACGCGGGCTCCAACCTCGAAGCCTCCGGCGGTGCGATGCTTGCAACGGTCAACACCTTCATCGCGACCGCAGCTGCCATCGTTTCCTGGACGCTCGTCGAAACCCTTGCTCGTGGCAAGGCGTCTATGCTCGGCGGTGCTTCCGGCATGGTTGCGGGTCTCGTTGCCATCACGCCGGCTGCTGGAATCGCCGGTCCGATGGGCGCGATTGTCATGGGCCTAGCCGTTTCGCCGCTTTGCTACTTCTTCGTATCCGTCGTGAAGAACAAGTTCGGCTATGACGACACCGCAGACGTCTTCGGCGTGCACTGCGTGGGCGGCATATTCGGCGCTATCGCAACGGGCGTCTTCGCCAGCGCGTCGCTCGGCGGCGTCGGCTATGTCGAAGGTGTGACGATGGGAAGCCAGGTCGTTGTTCAGCTCATTGCCGTTCTCACTACCATCATATGGTGCGGCGTCGGTTCGGCGATCCTCTACAAGATCGTCGATGTCGTCATCGGGCTGCGCGTCAGCGTCGAAGCCGAGCGCGAAGGTCTCGACCTCGCGACCCACGGCGAAGCCGCCTACCACTCGTAAATCAGCTTTGCGGCGCCTGGCTTAAGGACGCCGCTCCACGGCCCGTCGCGGCCTATCTAATCATAGACCGCATTTGGCCCGGACCTCTCAAGGTTCGGGCTTTTTTTATTTCCCTGTCGCGAATGCACGTCCAGGCGTGCATGGTTAACATCGCTTTAACCCGGCTCTGATTAGGTGGAGCGGACGCATTTTGGCATGGCGAGGCTTCGGTGATTCGCCTGCCCTCAGGCATTGGACGGGTTAGACACATGGCAAGAAGCACGTCGCCGGCGATGGATGGCCGTCCGGATCGGTTCTCCCTCTCGGCATTCATGCTGCGGCAGATCCAGGCCCTCATCGGCTTTGCGATCTTTCTGCTATTGGCGCTCTGCGTCGCGGCGCTGGCGACATGGAACGTTGCCGATCCGAGCTATTCCTATGCCACTGCCAATCTGCCGACCAATATCCTCGGTTATAGCGGCGCTGCCTTTGCCGATATCGTCATGCAGTTTCTCGGCCTTGCCAGCGTCATTTCGATGCTGCCGATCGTCGCCTGGGCGCTGACGCTGATCTCGGGCCGCCGCTTCAGCCGTATCCCCGCCCGAGCCGGCGCCTGGCTTGCCGGTACGGTGCTTTCCTGCGCCGTGATCGGCTGCTTCCCGCCGCCGCTCACCTGGCCGATCCCGAACGGGATCGGTGGCGTCATCGGCGACATGATCCTGCGTTTTCCCGCACTCTTCGTCGGCGCTTATCCCACCGGCACCTTCGCCATGGTCGTCGGCTGCATCTTTGCCGCGCCCACCGCCTGGATGATGCTCTTTGCGTCGGGCCTCGTCGGCCGCAGCGACGCCGAGGAGGAGATCGAGGAAGATTACGTCGGGACAGCAAGCAAGGTCCGCGTCGTCGGAGACGAGGACGAGGACGACGAGTCGCGCTGGGTCGCTCTCAGCGGTGCGATGACCCATGCCTGGTACATGAGCCAAGGGCGGCTGCGCCGGCTCTTCGGCATAGGGCCGCGCAAGCGCCGCCAGGGCGATTTCGAATCACCCTATGATTTCAACGATGACGAGTTCGGCACGCTGAACGAACCCGTCCGCGCTAAGGCGCCCACCGTCCGCGGCGAGCGCATGGAGCCGTCGATGGAGGCACGCGCAGCATCGCCGCGGCGTATCGTCTCTGCACCGTCGCTTTCCGTCGATGACGACGATGATGACGACGATCTGCCCTTCGATGCCGACATGCCGCCGCGCCCGGCCGATATTCTGCCCGATGATGACGACGACGACTGGATGATCCGCGCACCGGCAAAGGCCGCCGGCAAGCCGGAACCGCGCGTCGTGCCTTTGGTCTCGCGTCCGAAGCCCAGCGCCCGCATCGAGCGGGAGGCGCAGGGCTCGTTCATCCGTCCGGAGGGTTTCCAGCTGCCCTCGATGCATCTGCTTGCCGAACCGAAGAATGTCGTGCGCGACTCGACGCTATCGGCCGATGCGCTGGAGCAGAACGCCCGCATGCTCGAAGGCGTGCTTGAGGATTTCGGCGTCAAGGGCGAGATCATCCATGTCCGCCCCGGCCCGGTCGTCACGCTCTATGAACTGGAGCCGGCGCCCGGCATCAAGTCGTCGCGCGTCATCGGCCTTGCCGACGATATCGCCCGCTCGATGAGCGCCATTGCCGCCCGCGTCGCCGTCGTGCCCGGCCGCAACGCGATCGGCATCGAATTGCCGAACCAGACGCGCGAGACCGTCTATCTGCGTGAACTTATCGCCTCCAGGGATTTCGAAGGCAGCAAGGCGAAGCTCGCCATGGCGCTCGGCAAGACGATCGGCGGCGAAGCCGTCATCGCCGACCTCGCCAAGATGCCGCATCTGCTCGTCGCCGGCACCACCGGCTCCGGCAAGTCGGTCGCCATCAACACGATGATCCTGTCGCTGCTTTACCGCATGACGCCGGAACAATGCCGGCTGATCATGATCGACCCGAAGATGCTCGAACTTTCGGTCTATGACGGAATCCCGCATCTGCTTTCGCCCGTCGTCACCGATCCCAAGAAGGCCGTCGTCGCGCTCAAATGGACCGTGCGCGAGATGGAAGAGCGCTACAAGAAGATGTCGAAGATCGGTGTTCGCAACATCGACGGCTTCAACACCCGCGTCGAGCAGGCCTTGTCGAAGGGCGAGGCGATCTCGCGCACGGTGCAGACCGGCTTCGACCGTCACACCGGCGAGGCAATGTACGAGACCGAAGAATTCGACCTCAGGCCAATGCCCTATATCGTCGTCATCATCGACGAAATGGCCGACCTGATGATGGTCGCTGGCAAGGATATCGAAGGCGCCGTGCAACGGTTGGCGCAAATGGCGCGCGCGGCCGGCATCCATGTGATCATGGCGACACAGCGCCCATCGGTCGACGTCATTACCGGCACGATCAAGGCGAACTTCCCGACCCGCATCTCCTTCCAGGTCACCTCGAAGATCGACAGCCGCACCATCCTTGGCGAACAGGGCGCCGAACAGCTGCTTGGCATGGGCGACATGCTCTACATGGCGGGCGGCGGACGTATCCAGCGCGTGCATGGTCCGTTCGTCTCGGATGTCGAGGTGGAAGAGATCGTCTCCTACCTGAAGACCCAGGGCTCGCCGCAGTATCTCGATGCGATCACCGCCGACGACGACGAAGATGGTGATTACGGCGGCGGTGGCCCGGCCGGCACGTCCAACCTTTCGGAATCGGAAGATCCTTACGATCAGGCTGTCGCCATCGTGTTGCGTGATGGCAAGGCCTCGACCTCCTACGTCCAGCGCCGGCTCGGCATCGGCTACAATCGGGCCGCCTCGCTGATCGAGCGGATGGAGAAGGAAGGCATCATCGGGCCGGCCAATCATGCCGGCAAACGCGAGATTCTTGTTCCGACCGAAGGCGATATCCTCGACCGCTGAAATAATTGGCATATATTTCCAATAGGGCCGGTTTTGCGGAAACCTGACAGCGTCGAAGCCGTTACCTCTCGCGGGCCGATCGCAACGCCTTGAAGACGCCGCCTTTCGGCAGCATGCAGATCGCATAAAGGAGATTTAGATGAGTAACTCCGACCCCTTCCTCTCCGGCCTGACGGTAACGCGCCGCGATCTTCTCGGCGCCTTTGCCGTTGCTGCGATGGTGAGCGCCGTTCCCTTCGGTGCTTATGCGCAGGCGGCAGCTCCCGCCTCCGGCACCGCGCAGGCGATCGCCGACCACTTCTCCGGTGTCACGACGATGCAGGGCGAATTCGTGCAGTTCGGTCCGCGCGGCGAGCAGACCGGCGGCAAGTTTTTCATCCAGCGGCCCGGCAAACTGCGCTTCAATTATGACGACCCGTCGCCGATGCGGGTGATCGCCGACGGCAAAAACGTCGCCATCGGCAATACCAAGCTGAAAACCTGGGACCTCTATCCGCTCTCGAAGACGCCGCTCAGCCTGCTCCTGGCGCAGCACATCGACCTCTCGGCCGGCATGGTGAAGCGCGTGAAGGAAGAGTCGGATCTGACGACGATTGCGCTCGGCAACAACACGGTATTCGGCAGCTCGACCATCACCATGATGTTCGACCCGAAGACCTACGACCTGCGTCAGTGGACGATCACCGACAACCAGGGCAAGGACACGTCGGTGATGATCTTCAACGTCAAGACAGGCATGCAGTTCGACGATCGCGTGTTCCGCGTGCCCTATGAGACCATTCCGGGCACGCCTCAGTCCCGCGACTGACGCCTTTTTGGTTGACTGTCCCCTGTTTTGCACGCGGGCGGTTCCCTCCCATCCGCCTTTGTTCTAAAGCCCTTTCATGAAAGCATGAAAGGGCTGAGAATATGGGCTTTTCGATCACCACCTGGAACATCAACTCGGTGCGGCTGCGCATGCCGATCGTCGAGCAGCTCGTTCTCAAGCACAGGCCCGACATTCTCTGCCTGCAGGAAACCAAGGTGGCGAACGAGCTCTTTCCGGCCGCACCGCTGCGGGCGATGGGCTACGATCACATCATCATCCACGGCCAGAAAGGCTATCACGGCGTGGCGATCGCCTCGCGCATTCCGCTGACGGAGGATCACCGGCAGGATTATTGCGGGGTCGGCGATGCCAGACACATTTCGGCGATTTTCGAGCGCGGCAATCGCCGTGTCCGGCTGCACAATTTCTACGTTCCGGCCGGCGGCGACGAGCCCGACCGTACCGTCAATCCGAAATTCGGCCACAAGCTCGATTTCATCGAGGAGATGAAGCGGCTGAAAGCCAATGGTGAGAGCAACACCTCCGCCATCCTGGTCGGCGACCTGAACGTCGCGCCGCTGGAGCACGATGTCTGGTCGCACAAGCAGCTCCTGAAGATCGTCAGCCATACGCCTGTCGAGACCGACGGGCTGCTTGAGGTGATGAAGCGCGGCGGTTGGCTCGATCTCATGCGCCAGCATGTGCCGGAGAACGAGAAGCTCTATACCTGGTGGAGCTACCGCGCCAAGGACTGGGAGGCGGCCGATCGCGGCCGCCGTCTCGACCATATCTGGTCGTCATCGGATCTCGGGCCGCATCTCCGGCGCATCGAGATCCTGAAGGAGGCGCGCAGCTGGGACCGGCCCTCGGACCACGTGCCGGTCACGGCGCATTTCGATCTTTAGAGCGGTGTGGTTCAGCTTTTCGTGGAAGCGCAGAACCGCTCCAACAGGCTTCAGCTGAAGCGGTAAAACTGGCTTGCGGCCTTTGCCGCAAGTTCGGCGAGATTGTCGCGGATGCGGTTCTGGATCAGCAGGGCTGCGTCCGGATATTCCTCGATCAGCCGGTGGAAGAGGGCGCGGGTGATGCGGATGATGCCGGTGTCCTCGCGCGCCACCGCGGTGAACTTGCGCTCCACCAGCGTGACCAGCGCCAGCTCGGAAATCATCGTTCCGGGGCCGGCGACCCCCTCCGTCTTCTGCATGCCGTCGCTGCTTGCAGCACTCAGCTCCAGGCTGCCGCTGAGGACGACATAGGCGCTCTCGGCGGGCGAGCCCTGGCGAAACAGCATCTGGCCGGCCGCGATCATGCGCCGATCAGCGCCGAAGGCGATCAGCCGCAGCTGATCCTCGTTCATATCCCTGAACAAAGGAAGCTGCGCGAGCATGTGGATGTCGTCGGTCAGCGCCATGCGGGCTTTTCGCCTTAGAGCAATTCCAGCAAAAGCGCGTAGCCGCTTTACGTCCAGAATTGCGTGAAAACAGAGAGATAGAGCATTTTCGTGATTCGGAGAAAACGGAATGCTCTAGGGTATGATCTTGTAGCCGCCGTTTTCGGTGACCAGGATTTCGGCATTGGAGGGATCGCGCTCGATCTTCTGGCGCAGCCGGTAAACGTGGGTTTCCAGCGTATGCGTCGTCACGCCGGAATTATAGCCCCAGACCTCTTCGAGAAGCACGTCGCGGGTCACGACCTTCTGTTCGGCACGATAGAGATAGCGGATGATCGCCGCCTCCTTTTCCGTCAGCCGGATCTTCTGGCCGTTATCGGTGGTGAGCAGTTTCTGGCTCGGCTTGAAGAGGTAGGGGCCGACGGTGAAGGTGGCGTCCTCGCTCTGCTCGTGCTGGCGCAGCTGCACGCGAATGCGCGCGAGCAGCACGGCGAAACGGAAGGGCTTGGTGACATAGTCGTTGGCGCCGGCTTCGAGGCCAAGGATCGTGTCGGAATCGGTATCGTGGCCGGTCAGCATGATGATTGGCGCCTTGAAGCCGCCCTTGCGCAGCAGTTTCACCGCCTCGCGGCCGTCCATATCGGGCAGGCCGACATCCATGATCAGCAGATCGACCGGTGTCGAGCGGGCAGTCGCAACGCCCTTGCCGGCGTTGGCTTCCTGCAGAACCGAAAACTCCTCATACAGCGACAATTGCTCCGTCAGCGTCTGACGAAGGTCGTCGTCGTCATCCACCAGAAGAATGGTGCGTGCGGTCATGCCGTCTTGTCCTCGTGTTATCTTCCCTAGTCCTACGCCAAATTCCGGGTTTGGCAAGGATCGGGCGGCGGGCTGTTGCCGCACAGGTTTTCATATGATTTCAATGGGAGCCCCAGACAATGCAAGACATGCGAGAAAAATGGAAAAAACAAGGCGGAAGCCGGGGATGAAGCCGTCGACGATCGTGGTGCGTCCGGCGCCGGGGCAGAAAAGCCGGGCGATCGTCCGGTTCGGCGCCATCACCGTCCCTGCCGCGATCGGCCGCTCCGGACGAACCGCAATGAAACGAGAGGGCGACGGCGCCACACCGATCGCGTCGATGAGACTGATATCAGGCTTCCGGCGTGGTGAGCGAAACGGCCGGCTCGCCACTTCGCTTCCCATCCACCGCATCCGCGCCGACATGCTCTGGTGCGATCAGCCCGACAACGCCAGCTATAATCGCCTCGTCAGGGGGCCGTTCGGCCCGAGCCATGAGGAGATGCGGCGTGGCGACGGGCTCTACGATATCTGTCTGGTGATGGACTGGAACATCTCCTCGCGGGCGCGCAATCGCGGCTCGGCGATCTTCTTCCATCTCATCCGGCCGGGCTACGAGCCGACGGCCGGCTGCGTGGCGGTCAGCCTCAGCGACATGCGCCGGCTTCTGCCGCATCTTCGGAAAGGGACGATTGTCCGGGTCCTCTGATTGTCTTCCGGATACGGCCGCCTATATGTTTTCGGTGACCGAGCGCTCAGGCTGAAATGCGTTCCGGGACGCCTAAAAGTGTGGGCGCAATTCATGCCTCGTCCAATTCTCAAACTCCCGGAGATATATTGTGACCGCTCAACCCATCATTACTTTCCATGACGGACATTCCGTTCCCCAGGTCGGTCTCGGCGTCTGGCAGACGCCGCAGGACATTGCCGCCCCGACGGTGCGCACCGCAATTGCCGCCGGCTATCGCCATATCGATACGGCGTCCGGCTACGACAACGAAGAGGGCGTCGGTGAAGGCATCCGCTCTTCCGGCCTCGACCGCAAGGATATCTTCGTCACCACCAAGCTTAGGAATACCGACCAGGGTTACGACAATGCGCTCAGCGCCTTCGACGGCAGCCTGAAGAAACTCGGCTCCGACTATGTCGATCTCTATCTCATTCACTGGCCGTCGCCGCATCGCGGCCTCTACACCGAGACCTGGAAGGCTTTCGTGCGCATCCGCGAAGAGGGCCGCGCCCGCTCGATCGGCGTGTCGAATTTCTTTCCCGAACATCTGGAGCGCATCATCGGCGAAACCGGTGTCGTTCCGGTCATCAACCAGATCGAACTGCATCCAGACTTCCAGCAGAAGGCGGCGCAGGAGGCGCACAAGAAGCTGAATATCGCCACCGAATCCTGGAGCCCTCTCGGCCAGGGCAAATTCATTTCGAACCCGGTTATCGGTGAGATCGCCGGCAAGCATCGGAAGACGCCGGCCCAGGTCATCATCCGCTGGCACCTCGACACCGGCCTCGTCGTCATCCCGAAGTCGGTGACGCCGTCGCGTATTGAGGAGAACTTCCAGGTATTCGATTTCAAGCTTGATGCCGATGACATGGTGGCGATCGCCAGACTCGACCGCGCCGGCGCCCGCATGGGACCGGACCCGATGACGGCAACTTTCTGATCGTCGTTTCGATCACAATCTAACCCATCAGCGGCCGCCTTGGAGGAAGAGATCGCCCGAGGCGGCGGCCACATGGCACAGGTCACGCAGCCTTCACGTCAGTAATTGCAACTGGACGATCCGTTAGTCGGGGCAAAGCCGTAGTTGCAGGTATTGCCCAGGTCCGTCGGCCGTCTAATCGACCCGGTATAATCGTCGAAGGCACGCGAGGGATACCAATAACCGTTGGAGCTCTTGATATAACCGGGTCGGGCCTTGCTGGAGCCGCGATATCCGTTGACTGACGGTACTCTGTTCTGCGCCACCTGCAGCGTGCTCGACGAGACCTCTACGAGCGGCGGTAGGGTTGGATGCATCGGCGCGGCGCCCACGGCCTCAATCGATGCCAGCGATACAAATACGGTCAGGATGGCTTTCGCGAGACTCTTTGCCACTTTCTGCCTCATGACGACACTCCCCAAGGCGCGGTGTTCGCCGAAGCCATCCGCAGGAGGCTGACGGGCTCTGCCGCGTGTCGCGCCTGATATCGATGAGGCCACAGGAATATATCGATGTCGATTGCCCGAAAGGATGAAATGGGAATTGCCGGCGGCGCACAAACGGGCTCGCCCGCAAGGGCATAATCAAATCGCAAGCGATCTAAGTTTTCATGCAGAACCTTAAGACGCTGCAGCGCTTTGCGCGCCCGAGTGGTGCTCCGTGCTGCAAGCCGCAATAGTCTCGCGCCGAAGCGACAGGGTCATGAAAGGCGAAGCCGCCCGATATGCTCTGCAGGCATCGGGCGGCTTTCATTCTCTCCGTCGGACGGATCAGTTCCAGTCGCGGATATCGACGAAGTGACCGGCGATTGCGGCGGCAGCGGCCATTGCCGGCGAGACGAGATGCGTGCGGCCCTTGAAGCCCTGACGGCCTTCGAAGTTGCGGTTCGAGGTCGAGGCGCAACGCTCGCCCGGCTTCAGGCGGTCGTCATTCATGGCAAGACACATCGAGCAGCCCGGCTCGCGCCAGTCGAAACCGGCAGCCTTGAAGATCTTGTCGAGGCCTTCGGCCTCCGCCTGTTCCTTGACGAGGCCGGAGCCCGGAACGATCATCGCATCGACGGTGGCGGCAACCGTCTTGCCTTCGACCACCTTGGCGACTTCGCGCAGATCCTCGATGCGGCCGTTGGTGCAGGAACCGATGAAGACGCGATCGAGGGTAATGTCGGTCATCTTCGTGCCAGGCTTCAGACCCATATAGTCGAGGGCGCGCCACTTGGAGGTGCGCTTGGTCTCGTCCTGGATGTCGTCGGGGTTCGGGACGATGCCCTGGACGGAGATAACGTCCTCGGGCGAGGAGCCCCAGGAGACGATCGGCGGCAGGCTGGCGGCATCGAGCACGACGACGCGGTCATAGTGAGCGCCTTCGTCGGTCTCCAATGTCTTCCAGTAGGCGATTGCCTGTTGCAGCGCCTCGCCCTTCGGCGCGCGCGGCTTGCCCTTGATGTATTCGAAGGTCTTTTCGTCAGGGGCGATCAGGCCGGCGCGGGCGCCGCCTTCGATCGTCATGTTGCAGATGGTCATGCGGCCTTCCATCGACAGCGCGCGGATCGCTTCGCCGGCAAATTCGATGACGTGGCCGGTGCCGCCGGCGGTGCCGATTTCGCCGATGATGGCGAGGATGATGTCCTTGGCGGTAACGTGCGGCGGAAGCAGGCCGTCGACCCGCACCAGCATGTTCTTCGCCTTCTTCTGGATCAGCGTCTGGGTCGCCAGCACATGCTCGACTTCGGAGGTGCCGATGCCGTGCGCCAGCGCGCCGAAGGCGCCGTGCGTCGAAGTGTGGCTGTCACCGCAGACGATGGTCATGCCGGGCAGGGTGAAGCCCTGTTCCGGACCGACGATGTGGACGATGCCCTGGCGCTTGTCGCTTGCCGAATAATATTCGACGCCGAATTCGGCGGCGTTGGTGGCCAGCGCTTCCACCTGGATGCGGCTTTCCTCGTTTTTGATGCCGAGATGGCGATCGGGCGAGGTCGGAACGTTATGGTCGACGACGGCGAGCGTCTTTTCCGGGGCGCGAACCTTGCGGCCGGTCATGCGCAGGCCTTCGAACGCCTGCGGCGACGTGACTTCATGGACCAGATGGCGGTCGATGTAGAGAAGACAGGTGCCGTCCGGCTGTTGGTCGACCAGGTGATCGTCCCAGATCTTGTCGTAGAGAGTACGCGGTGCGCTCATGGCGTTAAGTCCGTTTTTTGGATGCTTTGGGAAATCGAGAAAAAAGCGGATCAGGCTCCGTCGGCCGTCATTCGATCAACGAAGTCGGCTGCTGAGCGCACCGGACACGCATGCAAAGAACCGCGCCGGCAGGCGATAGTGGTCCTGCAGCACGAAAATATGCGCACCTGTGCATCTGAACTTGGATTCCATCGCCTGCATATAACGATTTTTCGCGGCGGCTTCAATTTGAATCATCAAAGGGCGTCCGCGGTCCCTTCAGCCGTGTCACGGCTATCGATCGTTCACCGCGACTTCATCCACTTCTCCGTCCGCCGCAGCGCCAGCGACAGGCCGATCGTCAGGATCAGGTAGATATAGGTGACGATCGAATAGGTTTCGAAGAAGCGGAAGGAGCCGGCGGCATAGACCTTGCCCATCTGAGTGATGTCGGCGACGCCGAGCACGGAGACGAGCGAGCTGTCCTTCACCATCGAGACGAAATCGTTGGAGAGCGGCGGGAAGATCACCCGGATCGCCTGCGGGAAGACGACGGAACGGAAGCGCCGGTAGCGGGAAAGGCCGAGTGCCTTGGCAGCCTCGATCTGGCCGAGATCGACCGACTGGAAACCGGCCCGGAAGATCTCGGCGATGAAGGAAGAGTAACCGATCGTCAGCGCGATGATCGCTCGCCACATCAACGAGAGATCGCGCACCAGGATGGGCTCGGCCATGCCTGATGTCACCAGCGGCGAAATCAGGACGTTATAGGAAGCAACCAGAGCCGGTGCACCGACGAAGGCGACGTAGAACAGTAGCACGAGGATCGGGATGCCGCGGATGATCTCAATGTAGAATCGCGCGATCTGGCGCAACACCTGGCTGTCGGCCATGCCGAGCAGGCAGATGCCGAGGCCGAGCACGGTGGCGAGCACGAAGGCGACCAGCGTGACGAAGACGGTGATGCCGACACCGTTGACGACGGTGCGGAAAACCTGAGCGTAGATGTCGTTGGCGACGATGACGGCAGCAAGGGCGATGCCGATCACGACAAGCGCGATCAGCCACCAGGGATAGTCGTCCTTGACGTGCCTGTCGGGAGATGGTCGCAAAGCCATCAGCAATTGCTCGGCGTCATTCGCCCATCTTGTAGTCGAGGAACCACTTCTTGTTCAGCGCATCCAGCGTGCCGTCGGCCTTGAGAGCGGCGATGGCGGCATTGACCGGGGCGACGAGATCGGAGCCCTTCGGGAAAATGAAGCCGAAATCCTCGGTGCCGAGCGGCTCGCCGATCAGTTTCAGGGCGCCACCCGAGGCATCGACATAACCCTTGCCGGCAGTGCCGTCGGTCAACACGACGTCGACGTCGCCGGCCTTCAGGGCCTGGACGGTGGCGCCGAAGGTTTCGAACAGCTTGATGCGCGGGTTCTGTTCGTTGCCGTCGAGCACTTCATAGACAGCGGTATAGAAAGGCGTCGTGCCGGGTTGCGCGCCGACCAGGCCGTCCTTGAATGCGCCGAAGGACTTGGCCTCGGTGAAACGCTTCTCGTCGCCGCGCACCAGCATGAACTGCTGCGAGCGCATATAGGGGTCGGAGAAATCGACCTTCTGCTTGCGGTCTTCCTTGATGGTAATGCCGGTCATGCCGATATTGTACTGGCCGTCGGAAACCGCCTGGATCATCGCGTCCCAGCTGGTGTTCTGATACTCGACCTTGAAATTCAGGCGCTTGGCGATCTCGTTCATCGCATCATATTCCCAGCCGATCGGCTTGCCGGATTTCGGATCCACGAATTGCAGCGGCGGATAGGCGTTCTCGGTAACGACGACGACGCTCTTGCCGCCGAGATCGGGCAGCGCAGCGGCCATTGCGGCGAGCGGCAGAAGACTAAGGGCGGCGAAGCTCGCAAGAACGGTGCGGCGAAACAACATTGATCGGTTCCCTAAAATTGAACGGCAAAAACTGTCATGGAAGATAGGTCCGAGGCAAGGCCGCCTGCTGCACGCCGAAGCAAAAAATAGAAAAGGCGACCCGAAGGCCGCCTTTTCAAGCAAAGAATTTTGCTTCAAGCAAAGACTGCGTCACGCAGATGTTATTCTGCTGCCGGTTCCGCGGCGGCAGCGGCTGCTGCTTCAGCAGCGGCCTTGGCTTCCGCTGCTTCTGCTACTGCCTTCTCGGCGGCGAGCGCCTGGGCTGCTGCAACCTTTTCAGCTTCGATGCGTGCCTTTTCCTCGGCAATGGCGGCGCGCTCGGCGTCGTTGAGCTTGCGGGCGCGGACGCCGGTGTCTTCAACAATACGGGCAGACTTGCCGCGACGGTCGCGCAGGTAATAAAGCTTGGCGCGACGGACCTTACCACGGCGAACGACGTCGACGCTTTCGATCATCGGCGAGTAAACCGGGAATACGCGCTCGACGCCTTCGCCGTAGGAGATCTTGCGGACCGTGAAGTTTTCCTGCAGGCCGCCGCCGGAGCGGGCGATGCAGACGCCTTCATAGGCCTGAACGCGGGTACGGGTGCCTTCCGTGACCTTCACGTTGACGCGGAGGGTGTCGCCCGGGGAAAATTCTGGAAGCGTGCGCTTGGCTTCGATCTTGGCGACCTGTTCGGCCTCAAGCTGCTGAATGATGTTCATCGTCTTAACCTTTGGTTCTTCTGAAACAGCCAGAGCGCTCGACACTGATCCTTTGGAACTGGCCTCGGGACTTTGCCCTTTCGGGCGGGAGCGGGTTCGCCATTCTTTGTTTGCTGGCAGACGGGGATAAACCCCATTTCCGCGTGCGCCAATACACCAAAGCCCAGGGCTTGTCATCCCTCGCACGACATTTTTGTGAAAAAGGCCGTGAAATCAGCCGTTTTTGTCACTCTCAGCTTTTTCGAGCAGGTCCGGCCGTCGCTCCCGCGTCAGCCGCACCGCCTCCTGATGCCGCCATTTTTCGATGGCGCCGTGGTTGCCCGAGGTGAGAATGGCGGGGATTTCCCGGCCTTCCCAAGCCTGCGGCCGGGTATAGTGGGGATGTTCCAGAAGGCCGCCTTCGAAGCTTTCGTGCAGGCCGGAAAGATCGTTGCCCATGACACCGGGCAGGATGCGGATGATCGCGTCGAGCACGATCAGCGCCGCCGGCTCGCCGCCTGATAGCACGTAGTCGCCGATCGAGACCTCTTCCAGTCCGCGCGCCTCGATCACTCGCTGGTCGACGCCCTCAAAGCGGCCGCAGACGATGATGACGCCGTTGCCGGCCGCAAGCTCGCGTACGCGCTCCTGCGTCAGCGGCCGGCCGCGCGGGCTCATCAGCAGGCGCGGGCGGGTATCATTTTCCGCGGTGCTGTCGATCGCACGGGCGAGAACGTCGGGTTTCAGCACCATGCCGGCGCCGCCGCCAGCCGGAGTGTCGTCGACGGTGCGGTGCCTGTCGGTGGCGAAGTCGCGGATTTGCACTGCATCCAGCGACCATTGCCCTCGCTCCATCGCCTTGCCGGCGAGCGAGAAGCCCAGATGCCCCGGAAACATTTCCGGATAGAGTGTCAGCACGCTCGCCCGGAAGGCCATGGCGTTACTTCTTCTTTTTCGGCTTGTCCGCGGTGAATTTCGAAAGCTCTTCGGAATCGTCGACCAGCCCTGCCGCCAGTGGATCGATCAGCAGCGTTCCGGCCTCGAGATCGATCTCCAGCACCGAGGCTTCGGAGAAGGGGATTAGCACCGGGCGTTTGCCCGGACCCTTGAGTTCCAGCAGGTCGCCGCCGCCGAAATCGAAGACGCCGGTGACCGTGCCATAGCTGACGCCCTTGTCGTCGCGTGCTTCGAGACCTTCGAGATCGGCATAGTAGAACTCGTCGTCCTCCAGCTCTTCGTCCGGCAGGTTGTCGCGCTCGATATAGAGCTCAAGCCCGTTCAGCGCCTCGGCGGCATTGCGGTCGTTGACGCCGCGGAAACGGACGACGACGATATTCTTCGTCTCGCGGATTTCCAGCACTTCGAAGCTGCGGCCGTCCATGCTGTGCAGGTGGCCGTAGTCGCCAAGTGAGCTCGGATCGGCTGTGTAGGCCTTGGCACGCACCTCTCCCCGGAGGCCTTGCGCGCCACCGATCGTTGCCATCAGAACGGGGTTTTCAAGCTTTGTCATGGGTTCCTTCATGTGAAGCCGAAAGTCAGTTTCTCATAAACGAAGTGCGGACGATTGGAAACGAAAACGGGCGGCATGTCGCCATGCCGCCCGTTCGATAAGGGACTGTCCCGATTATTCCGCGGCGTCGGCAGCAGCAGCGGCGGCGTCAGCAACCTTCTGAGCCTTTTCGGCGGCGCGTTCCTGGGCGCGCTTGCCAGGCTTTGCCTTGACCGGGTTGTTCTTGACTTCGCGCTTGGCAACGCCGGCTTCATCGAGGAAGCGCAGAACGCGATCGGTCGGCTGGGCGCCTTGTTCGATCCAATGCTTGATACGCTCGGCGTTCAGCTGAACGCGCTTCTCATCGTCCTTGGCAAGCATCGGGTTCCAGGAACCGAGGCTTTCGAGGAAGCGGCCGTCACGCGGGCTGCGCGCATCGGCGAGAACGACGTGGTAGTACGGGCGCTTCTTGGAGCCACCGCGGGCGAGACGAATTTTCAGTGCCATGTTCTTTACTCCTTAGGCTTTTCTTGATCGCCTGATTAGGCGGGGTTATCGGGCTGCGGCGCTCTGCTCAGCGTGATCCGCAGCGATCTGCTCATGATGCCGGATGACTTCCTTGATGACGAAGTTCAGGAACTTCTCGGCGAAATCCGGGTCCAGATTGGCAGCCTTCGCCAGCTGGCGAAGGCGTTCGATCTGGTATTCCTCGCGCGCCGGGTCGGCCGGCGGCAGATTGTATTTGGCCTTCAGCACGCCGACCTCTTTGGTGCAGCGGAAGCGTTCGGCCAGCATGTGCACGAGAGCGGCATCGATGTTGTCGATCGACTGACGATAGCTCGCGAGCTGGGCTTTGACGTTTGGATCAATCATGGGGCAAGCGATCCTTTCACTTCTTCTTCGGCAATCCGGGCAATCCCGGGAAACCACCGCCAAGGCCCGGCAGCTTGGCGCCGCCGAGGCCCGACAAACCACCCGGCAGACCGCCGAGACCGGGCATACCCCCACCCGGCTTTCCAAGTCCCGCCGCTTCTGCCTGCTTCTGCAAGGCTTCGAGCTGCCGGGGATCGATATTCGAGAGATCGGGCATACCGCCACCCATACCGCCCATGCCACCGCCAAGCCCCATCTTGCCGGCAAGGCCGCCCATCATCTGCTTCATCATGCCGCCTTTGCCCTTGCCGCCCATCATCTTCATCATGTCCGCCATCTGGCGGTGCATCTTCAGAAGTTTGTTGATGGCGGCGGCATCGGTGCCGGAGCCGGCGGCGATGCGCTTCTTGCGCGAATGCTTGAGCAGGTCGGGATTGGTGCGCTCGGCCTTGGTCATCGACTGGATGATGGCGATCTGACGGCCGAAAAGCCGGTCGTCGAGGCCGGCTGCGGCCATCTTGTCCTTCATGCCCGACATGCCGGGCATCATCCCCATAATGCCGCCCATACCGCCCATCTTCTGCATCTGGCGCAGCTGGTCGGCGAGGTCGTCAAGGTCGAATTTGCCCTTGGCCATCTTGGCGGCCATGGCGGCCGCCTTCTCGGCGTCGATATTCTCGGCCGCGCGCTCGACGAGCGAAACGATGTCGCCCATGCCGAGGATGCGGTCAGCGATGCGGCGGGGATGGAACTCCTCGAGCTCGCTCATCTTCTCGCCGACGCCGATCAGCTTGATCGGCTTGCCGGTGACGGCGCGCATCGAAAGGGCAGCACCGCCGCGACCGTCGCCGTCCATGCGGGTCAGCACCAGGCCGGTGATGCCGACGCGCTCGTCGAAACTGCGGGCGAGGTTGACGGCGTCCTGACCGGTGAGGCTGTCGGCGACCAGCAGGATTTCATGCGGGTTCGAGCGCTTCTTGATGTCGGCCATCTCGGCCATCAAGGGCTCGTCGATATGGGTGCGGCCGGCGGTATCGAGGATGACGACGTCATGGCCGCCGAGCTTGGCCGCCTGGACGGCGCGGGCGGCGATATCGGTCGGCGACTGGCCTGATATGACAGGCAGCGTGTCGATATTGGCCTGGGCGCCGAGCTGGCGAAGTTGCTCCTGGGCTGCCGGACGGCGCGTGTCGAGCGACGCCATCAGCACTTTCTTCTTATCGCGCGTCGACAGGCGGTGGGCGATCTTGGCCGTCGTCGTCGTCTTGCCGGAGCCCTGCAGGCCGACCATCATGACGACGACGGGGGCCGCCGCATGCAGGTCGATGCCGACACCTTCGCCGCCCAGCATCTCGATCAGTTCGTCATGGACGATCTTGACGACCATCTGGCCGGGCTTGATCGACTTCAGGATCTCGGCGCCGACGGCCTTTTCACGCACGCGGTCGGTAAAGGAGCGCACGACGTCGAGAGCGACGTCCGCCTCCAGCAAAGCACGGCGAACCTCGCGCAGCGCTGCGGAAACATCGGCTTCCGAAAGCGCGCCACGGCCTGTCAGTCCATTCAGAATGGATCCAAGACGGTCCTGGAGGTTTTCAAACATCGGCTCTTCCTTGATACGTTTCGGGCGGGGGGTCGGATATGCCCGGAAACGTCGTGCTTTTCCTTGACGAAAACAAGACGCAAAGCCAAAAAGCACCCGAGGGCGCATCGCGCTGTCGGGTGTTGACCTCCGGGATCTCAGGTCCCGGTCGGCGGCTCGGAGTCATGCGGCTCGTCGCGGATTGGGCGGGATAAACAGGAAACGCGCGGGAAAGTCAAGGCAGATGGGGCAACGGCTCGTCGCGATTTTTCAGAAGTCGCGTGATGTCGGCGTGCGCGACGGTGCCGTCCTGAAGAAACAACGCAGTCGATCGTCGATTGAACCGATGTATTGGACTTGCGATTCTGCCGGCGAATTCTGCCGGTTTTCAGATTTTACCGCTCAAAATTCCGCTCAGTCGTTCGAATTCGCTGTAGCGGCCAGTTGCAAATTATTCCGCTTGTGATTCTACTTTCTACTTAAGTGCGTCCTGTAAAATGATTCGTGAATATCCTTGATGCCGATGAATCGGCGGAGATATCGAATGTTAAATCCTGATATTGAGAGCTGGGCGCTGGCGCGGGCCCATCATATTGTTTTGAACGAAGGCCTGAACCTTGCAAAGGCGGCACAGGATCTGGATCGCAAGCGGTCCCGCTCGCTGGTCTACGAGCTGAGAAAGGTCATCACCGCAGCTATTGTCGAGGCGCATGCCGCGTCCTTCGATCCAGACGGCGCCGAGCGGTAAAGCCGAACCGGCTTGAAGGGTCGGCGGGCCACAGCGTCTGCCCGGCACTCATCCCACTGGCAATTCTTTCGCATTTCCGCCATATACACCGGAAAGACGGACGGATGATATCATGAGCGCAACGGTCGAATTCGCGAGGATGAACGGGCTTGGCAACAAGATCCTGGTTGTCGACATGCGCGGCCGGCCGGACAAGGTGACGCCTGCGGCGGCGGTTGCGCTCAATGTCGATCCGCAGACCGAGTTCGACCAGATCATGGCGATCCATGATCCGAAGGCCGAGGGCACCGACGCCTTCATCGATATCTTGAATTCCGACGGTTCGAAGGCGCAGGCTTGCGGCAACGGCACGCGCTGCGTCGTGCAGGCGCTGGCCGCCGAGACCGGCCGGAAGGCCTTCACCTTCCAGACGGTCGCCGGCATCCTCAACGCCGTCGAGCACGAGGACGGGACGGTCTCGGTAGATATGGGCCGGCCGGTGTTCGATTGGAACAGGATCCCGCTCGCCGAAGAATTCCACGATACCAGCCGCATCGAACTACAGATCGGACCGATCGACAATCCGGTGCTGCATTCGCCCTCGGTGATGTCGATGGGCAATCCGCATGCGATCTTCTGGGTGGATCGGGACGTGATGTCCCACGATCTCGCCCGCTTCGGACCGCTGCTGGAAAACCATCCGATGTTTCCCGAGCGCGCCAATATCACGCTGGCGCAGGTGACCTCGCCGACATCGATCACGACGCGCACCTGGGAGCGCGGCGCCGGGCTGACGCTCGCCTGCGGCTCGGCGGCCTGTTCCGCCGCTGTCAGCGCCGCACGCACCGGCCGCACCGGCCGCAAGTTGACGGTCAACGTCGCAAGCGCCAAGCCGCCGGCCACGCTTTCGATCGAATGGCGCGAGCGCGACGACCATGTCATCATGACCGGCCCAGCCGAATGGGAATGGTCGGGCAGGGTCGATCCTTCGACCGGTCTCTGGTCACGCGATGGTACCCCAGAGGCGGAGGCACAGTGAGCGGCATCGAGGTCATTACCTTCGGCTGCCGCCTCAACACATATGAATCGGAAGTGATGAAGGCGCAGGCTGAGAAGGCCGGGCTCAACAACGCCGTCCTGGTCAATACTTGTGCGGTCACCGGTGAGGCTGTGCGCCAGGCCCGCCAGGCGATCCGCCGGGTGCGACGCGACAATCCGCATGCCCGCATCATCGTCACCGGCTGCGCCGCACAGACTGAGAAAGAGACCTTCGCCGCGATGGCAGAGGTCGATGCCGTGCTCGGCAACGAGGAGAAGCTTTCGAGCGGCTCCTATCGCAGCCTGCCGGACTTCGGCGTTTCGGCCGAAGAGAAACTCCGTGTCAACGATATCATGAGCGTCAAGGCGACGGCGCCGCAGATGGTCAGGCATATCGACGGCCATGTGCGCGCCTTTATCCAGGTGCAGAATGGCTGCGACCACCGCTGCACCTTCTGCATCATCCCCTATGGCCGCGGCAATTCCCGCTCCGTGCCGATGGGAGCGGTCGTCGACCAGGCCCGCAAGCTCGTCGACAGCGGGTATCGCGAGATCGTGCTGACCGGCGTCGACGCCACAAGTTATGGCGGCGATCTGCCGGGGGCGCCGACGCTCGGATTTCTGGCGAAGACGCTGCTGAAACAGCTTCCGGATATTCGCCGCCTGCGGCTTTCCTCGATCGACAGCATCGAGGCCGATGCCCACCTGATGGATCTCATCGCCGACGAGTCCCGCTTCATGCCGCACCTGCATCTGTCGCTGCAGCATGGCGACGACATGATCCTGAAGCGGATGAAGCGCCGGCATTTGCGCGCCGATGCGCTGCGTTTCATCGAGGAGGCGCGCCGCCTTCGCCCCAATATGAGCTTCGGCGCCGACATGATCGCCGGCTTTCCCACCGAAACCGAAGAGATGTTCGAAAATGCCGTGCGGCTGGCCGAAGAGGCCGACATCGCGCATCTGCACGTCTTCCCCTACAGCCCCCGTCCCGGCACGCCGGCAGCCCGCATGCCGCAGCTCGACCGGTCGCAGGTCAAGGAGCGCGCCGCCAGGCTGCGTGCCACTGGACATAGGCTCCATCAAGCCCATCTCGACGGCATGATCGGCAGCCGGCAATGGCTGCTTGTCGAAAACAGCGGCCTGGCGCATACGGAAAACTTCACGCTTGCCGCGGCACCCGGCCTTCGTCCCGGCGAACTTGTGCCGGCCACGATCACCGGCCACAATGGCAAGCATCTCGACATGCAATTGACGGCCGCAGAGGCGGCCTGACTTCTCACGGAATCCCCATGGCGCTCAGTTTTATCAAAAAGGTCTTCACCTTCGGCAAGGACAAGCCGGCGGAGACAGATACGGTAGAGACTGCCGACGTAAAGGCGCTGCAAGCAGAACTTGAGCCGCATTCGCGCGAAGAGCATCTGCCGCTTGCCGATGATCCGGTTCTCGCCGAGGAAATGGATACGGCTGGCGGCCCGGCTGCCGATGTCGGACAGGGCGGGGCGGAGGAGCCTGCCGGCGAGGATGATGCCGAACCCGCTATCCTGCCCCCTGCTGACCAGTTGAGCGACATGGGTGTGGTGCCGCTTTCGCTGCTGGAGGCCGAGGCCACCGCAGAAGCGGAGACGGAAACCCAGCCGACCAACGGCAACGCTGCGGAAGCACCCCCCTCTGTCCCTTCGGGACATCTCCCCCACAAGGGGGGAGATCGTTCGGAGGCTGACGCGCCGGCTTCGGTCGAAGGGACAGCGGAAGTCGCAGAAGCGCTCTCAGAGGAAATTTCTGCTGAGATCAATGTAGAAGAAGACATTTCCGTTCAGCCGATCTCCCCCCTTGTGGGTGAGATGTCCGGCAGGGCAGAGGGGGGTATCACATCCACCGAGCCTTCCGAGACGATCGCCGAACAGCCGAAGCCGGAATCTCCCAGTCTTCCCAAAGGCTTTGCCACCGGGCCGGCAATCGTCGCGCCGGAACCCATTCTCCCGCAGCCGAAACTCAGCTGGTTCCAGCGCCTGCGCAACGGCCTTGCACGCACCTCCTCGCAGCTGACCGGCCAGATCACCGCGCTCTTTACCAAGCGCAAGCTTGATGACGAGACGCTGCAGGATCTGGAAGACCTGCTGATCCAGGCCGATCTTGGCGTCGAGACCGCCATGCGGGTCACCGATACCCTGGCTTCCGAGCGTTATGGCAAGGATGTCACCGGCGAGGACGTCAGCCGGATCATGGCGTCCGAAATCGCCAAGGTTCTGAAGCCGGTCGCCAAGCCGCTGCAACTCGACCTGTCGCACAAGCCGCATGTCATCCTCGTCGTCGGCGTCAACGGCACCGGCAAGACGACGACCATCGGCAAACTCGCGGCGAAGCTCTCCGGCGCCGGGCTGAAGGTGATGCTGGCTGCCGGCGACACCTTTCGCGCCGCGGCAATCGAGCAGCTGAAAATCTGGGCCGACCGGACGAAATCCGAATTCATCGGCACCAAACTCGGCGCCGATGCCGCCGGCCTTGCCTATGACGCCTTCGAACTGGCGAAAGCAAAAAAATGCGACGTGCTGATCGTCGATACCGCCGGCCGGCTGCAGAACAAGGCCGAGCTGATGGCCGAGCTCGAGAAGATCGTCCGCGTGCTTGGCAAGCTCGATCCCGATGCTCCGCACACCGTGCTGCAGACGCTCGACGCCACCACCGGGCAGAATGCGCTCAGCCAGGTCGAGATCTTCCGCAACGTCGCCGGCGTCAATGGGCTGATCATGACCAAGCTCGACGGCACGGCGCGCGGCGGCATTCTCGTTGCCATTTCCGCCAAGCATAAGCTGCCGGTCTATTTCATCGGGATCGGCGAGGGCGTCGAGGATCTGGAACCGTTCGAGGCTGAGGATTTCGCTCATGCCATTGCCGGACTTCCCCAATGATGCCACAGATATGCCGCCGAAAGCGTGCAAGGCACGGCCGGCAATCAGGTTTTCAGGAATAGCAGGTTTGAAGGACGCATGAGCACCGAAAGCGATATTACCCCGACCGCGGCCGACCGGCATCACCCGTTGCTGAAACTGGCACTGGAACTCGGGCCGCTGCTGATCTTCTTCTTCGCCAATCTGCGCGGCCAGTGGCTGGTGGAACGGTTTCCTGCTCTTTCGGAGCTGGGTGGTCCGCTGTTCGTCGCAACCGGGCTTTTCATGGCGGCGACGGCGATTTCGCTGATCGTTTCGAAGATTGTGCTCGGCCATCTGCCGATCATGCCGTTCGTCTCCGGCATCGTGGTGCTGATCTTCGGGGCGCTCGGCATCTACCTGCAGAACGAGACATTCATCAAGATGAAGCCGACCATCGTCAACGCGCTCTTCGGGGTGGCGCTGCTTGGTGGGCTTGCCTTCGGCAGGTCGCTGCTCGGCTACGTCTTCAATGCCGCCTTTCAGCTCGATCCGGAGGGCTGGCGCAAGCTCACCATTCGCTGGGGCATCTTCTTCCTGTTTCTCGCCGTGCTGAACGAGGTCGTCTGGCGCAATTTCTCCGACGGTACCTGGGTCGCCTTCAAGGTCTGGGGCACGATGCCGATCACCATCATCTTCACGCTGGCGCAGATGCCGCTGGTGCTCAAACATAGCATCAACCTGGAAACGGACGGCGAGAAGTGAGCGCGGCAGACGTCGAATATCGGGCCAGACACCAGACCTTCTGGTTTGTCGCCTGCCTTGCTGTGCTGGTCGCCCAGATCGTCGCCGAATATATGATGGGCCGCGTGCCGATCTGCGCCTGCGGCTACGTCAAGTTGTGGGAGGGCGGGGTCAATACCAGCGGCAATTCGCAGCACCTGTCGGATTGGTACACGCCGTCGCATATTATCCACGGCTTCCTGTTCTACGGGCTCGGGCATCTGATCCTGCGCCGCAAACCGCTGGCAGCGAGGCTGCTGCTGGCGCTGTTCATCGAATCCGGCTGGGAACTGCTGGAGAATTCGCCTCTGATCATCGACCGCTACCGTACGGCGACGATCGCGCTCGACTATTACGGCGACAGCATCCTGAATTCGGCGATGGATACCGTCTTCATGTGCGTCGGTTTCTTCTTCGCAGCGCGTGCGCCAGTGGCGCTCACGGTTGCGATCGCCATCTTCTTCGAGATTTTCACCGGCTACATGATCCGCGACAACCTGACCCTCAACGTGGTGATGCTGATCTGGCCGGTGGAGGCGATCAAGGTCTGGCAGGGCGGCGGCGCGTAAGCTCTTACGAAACCGGCTTCCCCAATGCCTTTTCCATCGCTGGAAACAGCCCTTCCTTCAGGCTGATGTCGTCGAAGGGGCCGACGCGTTTATAGAGGATCGTGCCGTCGGGGCCGACGAGGTAACTTTCCGGAATGCCGTAGACACCCCAGTCGATCGCTGCCTTGCCGTTCGGATCGATGCCGATCGCCTGATAGGGGTTGCCAAGCTCACCGAGGAAACGCACGGCGTTGTCGCTCTTATCCTTGTAGTTGATGGCGACAATGTTCAGCCGTCGGTCTTTCGCCAGCTCTTTCAAAACAGGATGTTCGTCCCGGCAGGGGATGCACCACGAGGCGAAGACGTTGACGAGGGTCAGCTTGCCGTTGACGGCGGCATCGGTCAGCGCCGGCAGGTTGGCGCCAGCGAGCGGCGGCAGGTTCAGCGCCGGCGCCTTGGTGCCGATCAGGGCGGAGGGGATTTCGGCGATGTTCTTGCCGTGGAAATCCTGGTCGTAGAGCATCTTTGCTGCCGTTGCGGCAATGCCGCCGAAGACGATCAGCGGCAGAAGCGCCAGCGCGTAGCGGCCAAGTCCGCGCGGTTTGGCGGTGGTGGTTTCAGGCGTCTCGCTCATTCGCCGTCCTTTGCGCGCGCCGAGCGGCGGCGAATGCCCGCGGCTTCGAGCGCTGCGAGTTCACGGCGGCGGGCTAGACCGTCGGCCCAGGTCCATAGCGTTACGACGACCGTCAGGAGCGCCGCAAAGCCATAGGAAGCGTAGACGTAGAAGGCATGCGTCACCGGCTATTCCTCCCGGCTCGCAAGGCGGGCGGCAAGACGGCGCTGGGCGGCAATGCGGCGGCGCCAGATCTCGTTGCGCATCGCCATGATATGCAGCGTGAAAAAAAGCAGGGTAAAGGCGATCGCCATGACGAAGAGCGGACGCAGGAATTCCGGATCGATCGCCGGGCCATCGAGGCGCATCACGCTTGCCGATTGATGCAGCGTATTCCACCACTCGACCGAGAACTTGATGATCGGGATGTTGACGAAGCCGACGAGGATGAGCACGGCGCTGACACGTGCGGCTCTCGACGGATCGTCAATGGCGCGGCTGAGCGCAATCAGGCCGAGATACATCAGGAAGAGAACGAAAACCGAGGTCAATCGCGCATCCCAAACCCACCAGGTGCCCCACATCGGCTTGCCCCAGAGCGAGCCGGTGACAAGCGCAAGCAGGGTAAAGGCGGCGCCGAGCGGCGCTGCGGCCTTGGCGGCAACGTCGGCGAGCGGATGGCGCCAGACCAGCGTGCCGATCGCCGAGATGCTCATGACCGTGTAGCACATCATCGCAAGCCAGGCCGCGGGCACATGGATGTACATGATGCGCACGGTTTCGCCCTGCTGGTAATCACCTTCTGTGGAGAAGCTGAGATAGAGGCCGATCGCGAAACAGAGGGCGGTAATGCCGGCCAGCCAGGGAATGACGCGCGCCGCCAGCGCCAAGAACCGGGTCGGGTTGGCGAGGTCGCTGAATTTGCTGATGGCAAGGCTGGTTTGGCTCATGTTCGCTTCCTTACCGTGATCCGACTTTTCCCGCAATCGGATGCCAATCAATCCGCCGTGTTTCGCAGCGCAAGGGCCGCGGCAGCCGGGCCGATGACCGCGAAGAACAGCGTCAGCGCGATGAGGATGAGAAAGGGCGGCAGGAACGGGGCGGGATCCTCGACGGCGGCATAGGTGGCGCTGACACCGAAGATCAGCACCGGGATGGTCAGCGGCAACACGAGGATCGAGACCAGCAGACCGCCGCGGGGCAATGCCACGGCGACGGCGGCGCCGACAGCGCCGATGAAGGTGATGGCGGGCGAGCCGACAAGCAGCGTCAGCGCGGTCGCGCCGATCGCCCTCTCGTCCATGTTCATGAAGAGGCCGAGCAGCGGCGAGGCGATGACCAGCGGCAGGCTGGTGGCGGTCCAGTGGGCGAAGCATTTGACCAGGACGGTCAGGACGAGCGGTGTTTCCTGCATCAGCATCAGGTCGAGCGATCCGTCATCGCGCTCGGCCTGGAACAGGCGGTCTAGGCCAAGAAGGGCGGCGAGCAGCGCGCCGATCCAGACGATGGCGGGGCCAATGCGCGAAAGCAGCTTGAGGTCCGGACCGACCCCGAAGGGGATGACGGCGACAATGGTCAGGAAGAACAGCACGCCAATCAGCGCGCCGCCGCCGGCGCGGATGGAGAGTTTGAGGTCGCGAAGGAAGAGGGCGGTCATGCGGGGCGGCTCTTTGCATGAGTTGTGGTCGGGGCGGCACCCCCCTCTGCACTGCCGGGCATCTCCCCCACAAGGGGGGAGATCGGCACGATGCATGGGCTTCGAGAAATCTTAATCGCGCGCCAAGCGGCCGCGTCCATCTGCAGCGTTTGACTGGGGCAAGAGGCCGCCCCTGGCCGATCTCCCCCCTTGTGGGGGAGATGTCCGGCAGGGCAGAGGGGGGGTGCAACGCCTCGAACCATCATCCCCACACTCCCTGATCCACACCGGCAAAGCCGGTCATCTTCAACTCGTGCGCATTCTTCAGCCCCAGCGGCTGATGCGTCGCCGCCAGCACGATGCCGCCTTTGGCCAGATGCGCTTCGATCAATTCGGCCAGCAGCTGGTCGGCGCGGGCATCCAGTGCGGCTGTCGGTTCATCGAGGATCCATAAGGGGCGATGGGCGACGAGCAGCTTGGCGAAGGCGAATCGACGCTGCTGGCCGGCGGAGAGGTAACCGAAGGGAAGGTGGGTGATCCCCGAAAGGCCGACGGCGTCAGCGGCGTCCTCGACGGAGAGACCGGGAGAGCCTCCTATACCGCCAAAAAAGCTGCGCCAGAAATCGAGGTTTTCTGCAACTGTAAGTTCATTCTTCATCGCATTTCGATGGCCAAGGTAGTGGCTGACCTCGGAAGAACGGCGGTCGTCTCCGCCCTCTCCGTCATGGAAGATGACGGCGCCTTTTTCCGGACTTAGGAGGCCGGCGACAACCCGCAGCAAAGTGGACTTTCCCGATCCATTTCTTCCCGTCAGCACAAGCGCCTCGCCGGCTGCCAAGTGAAAGGAAATGTTAACGAAAATGAGATCCTCACCGCGCCTGGCAGCCAGATTTTCGGCGGTGAGATGCATGCGTCGGCTCTTTCTTCGTTTCGGGTCGCGGCGGGGTCAAAAAATCTCCGATTTTGACCGCGCTCGGGTATGGCAAGTTTTTAGGAAATTATCTATAAGAGCCGCAACCACGCCAGCGGTCGGCGTGAATTTCATCCTTGCGCCGAACTTGGAGCATCTGTTCCACGTGCGGACAGCGGAAATGGCCGTACCCGCATCCTGATGTGCATTAAGTGCATAGGCGTTCGCACGACTGTGTTGGCTATCAGAACGGGGTCTCTCGTGTCTAAATCTCTTGACAGCTTCAATTGTCGTTCCACCCTTTCCGTTGGTGGAAAGGACTATGTCTATTACAGCCTGCCCAAGGCTGAGGCAAACGGTCTGGCCGGCGTCTCGAAGCTTCCCTATTCGATGAAGGTGCTGCTCGAAAACCTGCTGCGCTTCGAAGACGGCCAGTCGGTCACCAAGGAGCATATCCTCGCTGTTGCCGAATGGCTGAATAATAAGGGTGCGGTCGAAAACGAAATCGCCTACCGCCCGGCGCGCGTGCTGATGCAGGACTTCACCGGCGTTCCCGCCGTCGTCGATCTTGCCGCGATGCGCGACGCGATGGTGTCGCTCGGCGGCGATCCCGAGAAGATCAACCCGCTCGTTCCCGTCGATCTCGTCATCGACCACTCGGTCATCGTCGACGAATTCGGCACGCCGCAGGCTTTCGCCAGGAATGTCGAGCTGGAATACCAGCGCAACGGCGAGCGCTACCGCTTTCTGAAATGGGGCCAGCAGGCCTTCAAGAATTTCCGCGTCGTGCCTCCCGGCACCGGCATCTGTCATCAGGTCAATCTCGAATATCTCGGCCAGACCGTCTGGACCAAGGAAGAGGACGGCGAGACGATCGCCTATCCGGATACTTGCGTCGGCACCGACAGCCACACGACGATGATCAACGGTCTCGGCGTGCTCGGCTGGGGTGTGGGTGGTATCGAAGCTGAGGCGGCGATGCTCGGCCAGCCGGTCTCGATGCTGTTGCCCGAAGTCATCGGCTTCAAGCTGATCGGCAAGCTCAAGGAAGGCGTCACGGCGACCGACCTCGTCCTCACCGTCGTGCAGATGCTGCGCAAGAAGGGCGTCGTTTCGAAGTTCGTCGAATTCTTCGGCCCCGGCATGGACAATATGCCGCTCGCCGACCGCGCGACGATCGGCAATATGGGTCCGGAATACGGCGCCACCTGCGGCTTCTTCCCGGTCGATGGCGAGACTATCAACTACCTCACCGTGTCCGGCCGCACGCATGACCGGATCGCTCTCGTCGAGGCCTATTCGAAGGCCCAGGGCATGTGGCGTGATGGCGACGGTTCAGATCTCGTCTTCACCGATACGCTGGAACTCGATCTTGGCGACGTGGTGCCGTCGATGGCCGGCCCGAAGCGTCCGGAAGGCCGCATCTCGCTCGAGAACATCGCGACCGGCTTTGCCGGCTCGATGGATGCCGATTACAAGAAGCCGGGCCAGCTCAACAACCGCTACGCCGTCGAAGGCACGGATTTCGATCTCGGCCATGGCGACGTGGCGATCGCTGCCATCACCTCGTGCACCAACACTTCCAATCCGTCGGTACTGATCGCTGCCGGGCTTCTGGCTCGCAACGCCGTAGCCAAGGGCCTGAAGACGAAGCCCTGGGTGAAGACCTCGCTGGCACCGGGATCGCAAGTCGTCGGCGAATATCTTGCCACGTCAGGCCTGCAAGCCGATCTCGACAAGCTCGGCTTCAACCTCGTCGGCTTCGGCTGCACCACCTGCATCGGCAATTCCGGCCCGCTGCCGGCGCCGATCTCGAAGACGATCAACGACAAGGGCCTGATCGTTTCCGGCGTCCTTTCCGGCAACCGCAACTTCGAAGGCCGCATTTCGCCCGACGTGCAGGCGAACTACCTGGCTTCGCCGCCGCTCGTCGTCGCCTATGCGCTCGCCGGTACGGTGCAGATGGATCTGACCAAGGAGCCGATCGGCGAAGACCAGAACGGCAATCCGGTTTATCTCAAGGATATCTGGCCGACCTCGCACGAGGTGCAGGAGTTCATCCAGAAATACGTGACCCGCGAACTTTACGAAAGCAAGTATGCCGACGTCTTCAAGGGCGACGTCAACTGGCAGGCAGTTCAGGTTCCTCCGGGCCAGACCTATGCCTGGGACGACGATTCGACCTATGTCCAGAACCCGCCCTACTTCGTCGGCATGGGCAAGAAGGGCACCGGCATCGCCGATATCAAGGGCGCCCGCGTCCTTGGCCTGTTCGGCGACAAGATCACCACCGACCACATTTCGCCGGCCGGTTCGATCAAAGCGGCATCCCCTGCAGGTGCCTATCTGCTCGGCCATGAGGTCGCCGTTGCCGACTTCAACCAGTACGGCACACGCCGCGGCAACCATGAAGTGATGATGCGCGGCACCTTCGCCAATATCCGCATCCGCAACCATATGCTCGGCCCGAACGGCAAGGAAGGTGGCTACACCATCCACTACCCGTCGAAGGAAGAGACCTCGATCTACGACGCGGCGATGCAGTACAAGGCCGAAGGCGTGCCGCTCGTCATCTTCGCCGGTGTCGAATATGGCAACGGCTCCTCGCGCGACTGGGCTGCCAAGGGCACCAATTTGCTCGGCGTCAAGGCTGTCGTTGCCCAGTCCTTCGAGCGTATCCATCGCTCGAACCTGGTCGGCATGGGCATCATTCCTTTCGTCTTCGAAGAGGGTACGACCTGGCAGAGCCTCGGCCTGAAGGGCGACGAGCTCGTCACCATCGAGGGCTTGGAAAAGATCAAGCCGCGCGAGAAGAAGATCGCCAAGATCACCTATGGCGACGGCACTGTGAAGGAAGTTCCGCTGCTGTCGCGCGTCGATACGCTCGACGAGGTGGTCTACCTCAACAATGGCGGCATCCTGCAGACGGTTCTGCGCGATCTCGCTGCCTGATTGTTAAGAGCTTCATAATATGATGATGGCCGCCGGAGAGCATTTTCCGGCGGCTTTTCTTTGCGGCGACGGTATTTGAGGGACCTCACGATGATTTGTTTTATGCGGGTTCCGGTTGCGCTGCGTCTCACCCGTTCGTGACTTTTCGTTTGGATCCGGAAGGATTATTCGTACGTTCATATGTCAGGGCCTCCGGTCGAACACGCCGTCGGCGCTGAAAAAGAGGTGCAGGTGAATGTCCCCCCGTTTTCTGATTCCGCTGATCGCCGGCGTTGTTCTCTCAGGCCCGCTTCAGGCCGAAGACGGCACGCCGAAAGGTGTCGTCGAACTGTTTACGGCGCAGGGCTGCTCCTCCTGTCCTCCCGCGGATGCTGCTTTCCGTAAGCTGGTGAGCCAGGGCGATGTCATCGCGCTCGCCTATCATGTCGATTACTGGAACTATCTCGGCTGGGCCGATACGCTGAGCTCGAAGGAAAACACCGAGCGGCAATATGGCTATGCGAGGACAATGGGCCGCAGCAACGTCTACACGCCGCAGGCCATCGTCAACGGGCGCGGTCATCTGGCCGGCGCCGATCTCAACGGTATCAACGGCAAGCTCGATACCTATAGCGGCGAAGGCAATGGGCTGACCGTCCCCATCAGCGCGTCGATGCGCGGCGACGAGCTGGAGATCAAGATCGGCGCGGGACAGGGCAAAGCCAATGTCGTGATGGTGTATTTCGACAAGGAAAAGACCATCGACGTCGAAAAGGGCGAGAACAGCGGAAAGAAGATTTCCTATCTGCACAGCGTCACCAATGTCGAAACCGTCGGCATGTGGGACGGCAAGGCGACCAGTCTGACGCTGCCAGCCAGTGTCCTGCAGCGGCCGCAGCTCGAGGGCTGCGCGATCCTGCTGCAATCGGCGACCGACAACGGCGATCCGGCTGCGATCCTTGGGGCGACCGTGGTGATGGCTGGAAAAAACATCTGAGATTTCATCCGCTTGCGGATGAAGTACCGGGCGGCCCGGCTGAGCGTATTCGGGGCTGGGGTTAAGGTCGATACGCTCCGCCGGGCCCTTTGGCGCGCTGGCGCCAAACCGGGATTCATAATTCTCCTGCAAATGAGGCGCTGTTTTGACTGAAATGCGGCGCTACCGAGAAAGCGACAACGCTATTATGCGCATCGGACGATGCGCCGATTCAAAGTGCTACGGCATCCTTGCGCGTCCAACGCGCGGCGCTGGAGTGCGGCCGAATGTGACGGCCGGCACTCTTGCAATTTGCGGCGGCTCGGGCACACTGTCACTCTCCTGTCACATGCAGAGGCCTCGGAGACTGAATGACAGATCAGCCGGATTTGCGACACGGCGAAAGCCGTTCCGTCGACAATAGTTCCTCAGTCGTCGTCGATCTCAGGGAATACAAGCAAAGCAAAGATCCACTTCCGGTGACCTTTCATCGGCGCGAACTGGATGCGATCCTCTGGATCTACGGCCGTATGGTCGGTGACGGCGAATGGCGCGACTACGCCATCGATCATCTGAAAGACAGGGCGGTATTTTCCGTCTTCAAACGCTCCGGTGAAATGCCGCTCTTCCGCGTCGAGAAAAATCCCAAGCTTGCCGCCAAGCAGGGCGCCTATTCGGTGATCAACGTCCACGGCACCATTCTGAAGCGCGGTCACGAGTTGAACCAGGTGTTGAAGGTGTTCGACAAGGCGCTGAAGCTGGTCGATAAGTAAGCCGAAACACTTTTTCTGCATGTCGTTATCCCGGAACCGCTGCACACTTCCGGGCGACATGCATCAGCCGGCAAACAGCGTGCCGGGATAGATGGACGGATCCGGATCGGTCGTCATACCCTCGCCGAGGACGCGCTGCATGAGCATCGTATCCAGCCAGCGGCCATGCTTGTAGCCGGCCCCCCGCATCAGGCCGACCTCCACGAAGCCCGCCTTGAGATGAAGCGCGATCGAGGCGGGGCTGGCGCCGCCGATGACCGCGATCATCTGACGAAAACCGAGACCGGTGCAGCGGTCGATCAGCTCGGTCATCAATGCTTTGCCGATGCCGCGGCCGCGGGCTTCGGGCGCCAGATAGATCGAATCCTCGACTATCCAGCGATAGGCCGGGCGGACGCGAAAGGCCGAGGCATAGGCGTAGCCGAGCAGGTTTCCGTCAGCATCGGCTGCGGCGATATAGGGATATTGCTGGCCGACGATCGCCGCAAACCGCTGCGCCATCTCAGCCTCGGACGGCGGCGTGATCTCATAGCTCGACGTGCCGTTCAGGACGGATTCGCGATAGATTTCGGCGATGGCGGGGATATCGGCTTCGGAAGCATTGCGCAGGAGGAAGGACATTTCGGCGGCAGGTCCATCGGAGGGCAAGGTCTCTCCTAAACCATTCCGCGAAAGCCGGCGCAACAAAAAAGGCGGCCGAAGCCGCCTTTTCGATCTCAGTCTGTCCTGCTTATTTACGGTTGCCCATGAACTGGAGCAGGAACATGAAGAGGTTGATGAAGTCGAGATAGAGCGTCAGCGCACCCATGATCGCCTTGCGGCCGGCCACGGCGACGTCATCGGCTTCCAGGTACAATTCCTTGATCCGCTGCGTGTCGTAGGCGGTAAGGCCTGCGAAGATCAGGACGCCGATCGCGGAGATCGCGAACTGCAGCGCGGACGACGCCAGGAAGATGTTGACGATTGAAGCGATGATCAGGCCAAAAAGACCCATGATCAGGAACGAGCCCATCGCCGACAGGTTACGCTTCGTGGTGTAGCCGTAAAGCGACAGCGCGCCGAAGGAGGCGGCGGTGACGAAGAAGGTCTGAACGACGCTCTGGCCGGTGTAGACCAGGAAGATCGACGAGAGCGACAGGCCGACAAGTGCGGCATAGACCCAGAAAGTCGTCTGGGCGGCGGCCACGCTCATGCTGTTAATGCGGAAGCTCAGGAAGAAGACGGCCGCAAGAGGCGCAAGGATGACGACCCAGCGCAAAGGCGACTGGAACAGCAGCACGCCGAACTGGGTGAGCTGGCCGTCCTGAACAGCGAAGTTGAATCCGAGATATGCGGCCACGCCGGTGATCGCCAGACCCAGCGCCATCAGGTTGTAAACCTTGAGCATATAAGTGCGCAGGCCTTGATCAATCATCTCGCCGGTCTGCGCGCGGCTTTGATAGTTACGAAGGTCAGCCATAGTTTCCTCTTACAAGCTCCGATGGAAATACGGTGTCGGGTTTTCGACCCGGGCGCCGCTGCGGAGCTCCAGCATGCCTGCAGACAATATGAGGCTTTCGCCGATCGCAAACAAGAGGCTTGCAAAGGCTCGGTCGGTTAAATCGCCGTAAGGTGAAGGGTTTGGGCGTCGCTATCCGGTCAGAGTTCGCGCAGGACGGGCGCCGCCTTCTGTCCGAGGATCCGCCAGGTGCCGATGAGGCCGATGCCGACGGTGAGGACGAGCGCGGTCACCAGCGTCAGCCCCGCCACATCGGGCAGGAAGGTCGAGGGCAGGCGCATGATGCGGGCGACGATGAACCAGGCGGCAACGCCGCCGGCGATCAACGCGAAGATTGCGGTTGCCAGCCCGAGGATCAGATATTCGTAGCTGAAGGCGCGGATCAGCATGGCGCGGGTGGCGCCAAGCGTCTTCAGCACCACCGCGTCGTGGGTGCGCGCCCGGTTTCCGGCGGCAAGCGCGCCGGCCAAGACGAGGATCGAGGCGATGAGAGCAACGGAGGCGGCGGCGCGAATTGCGGTCGCAAGCTCGCCGACCAGCTGGTTGACGATATCGATCGCGTCCTTGACGCGGACGCTGGTGATCGTCGGATAGGTGTTGGTGACGGATTTCAGGATCGCCGCATCTTCGGCCGGTGTCGAGGAGGGATCAGTGAGGGTCGCCAGCCAGGCATGCGGGGCGCCGCGGAAGGTGTTCGGCGAGAAAACCATGACGAAGTTGATCGACAGCGATTCCCATTGGACGCGGCGCAGATTGGCGATTTTCGCGGTAATATTGCGGCCGAGCACGTTGACGGTGATCTTATCGCCGATCTTCAGGCCGAGTTCATGCGCCTCTTCCGACGAGAAGGAGACGAGCGGCTCGCCGCTGTAATCCTTGCCCCACCAGTTACCTTCCGTGAGGGCGGCATTCTCCGGCAGGGTGTCGGCATAGGTGATGCCGCGATCGCCGTTCAGCACCCAGCGGCCGGCGGCCGGCACGTCCAACTTGGTGACATCTTCGCCGTTGAAGGCGACGATCCGGCCGCGCAGCATCGGCACTTCAACGAGCTTGCCCTGCGGCGCCTGCGCCTTGACGAGATCGCGGAAGGCGTCGACCTCGGCGCTCTGGATATCGACGAAAAAGAAGTTCGGCGCGCCTTCGTTCATGCGGCCGGTCAGCTGCCGACGCAGGTTGCCGTCGATCAAGGTCAGCGTCACCAGCAAAGCCAGGCCGAGGCCGAGCGAGAGCACGACCGAGGGCGTCAGCGCGCCGGGGCGATGGATGTTGCCGATTGCCAGCCGCAATGCCGGCGAGTTGACGCGCGGGCTGCGGCGCGCAAGCCAGGCGATCAGCGCGGCGACAAGGCGAAGGGCGACGAAGGCAAAGACGATCGCGCCGACGAAGACGACGGCGATGAAGCGGTCATAGGCGGTGACGATGGCAAGGCCGGCAAGGGCGGCCATGAACAGCGCGGCCAGCAGGATGTAGGGCCAGGAGGGCAGGCGGCGGGCCTCGAAACCCTGCTCGCGGAAGAGTGCCGTCGCAGGCACTTCGCGGGCGTGGCCGAGCGGCAGGATGGCGAAGGCGAGTGTCGTCAGGATGCCGAAGAGCGTGGCAAGCAGCAGGGCGCCGGGATAAAGGGTCGGCGCAGTCGAGACCGGCAGGAACTGCGCCAGGAACTGCGCGGCGAAGATCGGCGACAGGGCGCCGATGACGAGGCCGATCAGGATGCCGCCAAGCGCGATGATGGCGATCTGGAAGAGATAGATCAACACGACGACCTGCGCCGGCGCACCCAGACATTTGAAGGTGGCGATGGTGGTGCGTTTGGAATCGAGAAAGGCGCGCACGGCATTGGCGACACCGACGCCGCCGACGATCAGCGCGGTCAGGCCGACCAGCGTCAGGAACTGCGAGAAACGGGTGATGTTTTCGGTGAGCGAGGGTGCGGCGCGGTCGCTGGTGCGAACAGCCCAGCCGGCGGAGGGGAATTCCTTGGTGGCGCGCGCCTGAATGCCCGACATCGCGCCCTTGTCTTCCAGCCGGATCTTGTAGGCATGTTCGACTAGGCTTCCCGTCTGGATCAGCCCGGAGGCTGCGAGCGCCCGGCGGCTGACGAGCAGGCGCGGCGCAAAGCCAAAACCCTCCGACAATGCATCCGGCTCGGTTTTCACCGTGCCGGTGATGCTGAGCTTGACGGTGCCGAGCAGCAATTCGTCGCCGACCGCAAGCCCGAGCCGATCGAGAAGCAATGGGGCTGCGACCGCACCATAGGTGCCGCCTTGGCCTGAAAGCAGGGCTGCGAGGGGATAGTCCGGCTCGGCCACGAAGCGGCCGTAGAGCGGGTAGGCGTCATCGACGGCCTTGACCTCGACCAGCGCCTGATCGGAACCGTCAGGCTTGCGGGCCATCGAGCGCAGGCCCGTCGAGACCGAAACGGTGCCGAGGCCGTCGAGGAAGCCCATTTCCTCGGGCGTCGCCTCGCGATTGTTGAGCTCGAAACGCACGTCGCCGGCCAGCAGCTCCTGCCCCTGCGAAGCGATCGTGTCGGTGATCGACTGCGACACGGAATTGACCGCGGCGATCGCACCCGTGCCGAGGGCGATACAGGCGAGGAAGATGTAGAAGCCGCGAATGCCGCCGCGCAGCTCGCGGAGCGCCAGGCGAAAAGCGAGCGAGACGCGCGGCGTGATGATCCTCATGCGATCGCCGCCTCGTTGTGGCGGGCGGCGCTATCGCCTTCGATCCTGCCGGAGCGGACGCGGATCTGGCGCGAGCAGCGGTTTGCGAGCGAGACGTCATGGGTGACGAGCAACAGGGTCATGCCGCGTTCGGCCTGCTTGGAGAACAGCAGGTCGGCGATCTGGCGACCGGTCTCGGTGTCGAGATTGCCTGTGGGTTCATCGGCGATCAGCAGGGCCGGAGAGGGGGCAAGCGCCCTGGCGATCGCCACGCGCTGCTGTTCGCCGCCGGAAAGCTGGCCGGGATAATGGTTCAGCCGTTCACCGAGGCCGACCGATTTCAGCTCGCGATGGGCGATCTCGAAAGCGTTGCCGACATTGGCGAGTTCCAGCGGCACGGCAACGTTTTCCAGCGCCGTCATGTTGGCGATCAGGTGGAAGGACTGGAAGACGATACCGATGTTGCGGCCGCGGAAATCGGCGACCTGATCCTCGCTCAGCGTATGAAGAGGCGTGTCGTTGATGTTGATTTCGCCGCTGTCGAGTTTCTCCAGCCCGGCAAGCACCATCAGCAGGGTCGATTTGCCGGAACCGGACGGGCCGACGATGCCGACGGATTCGCCGGCAGAGACATCGAGATCAATGCCCTTCAGCACATGCACGGAGGCGGCTGCACTGCCGAGGGTCAGATCGGCGCCCTTCAACTCGATGATGGTTTTTGCCAACAGAAATCGCCCTATATAAATCCATAATCGAATGGCCGCATAACAGCACTTCGCCAATCTAGGGAAGCCAGAATGAGATTTAAAGTTGCCGCGCTTCAATTCACCGTCATTGCCGTCTCGCTGATCTTTGCCGTTGCAGCGGATGCCCGAACGATCAATCTCGTTGGTTTCGGGGACAGTTTGATGGCGGGCTACCAGCTGCCGCCCGGCGACGGCTTTCCGGAAAAGCTGCAGGCGGCCCTGAAGGCGAAGGGGCTCGACGTCGCCGTTGCCAATGCCGGGGTCTCCGGTGACACGACGTCAGGGGGGCTTGCTCGCATCGACTGGTCGATACCTGACGGCACCGATGGCGTCATATTGGAGCTTGGCGCCAATGATGCGTTGCGCGGCATCCCGCCTGAAGAAAGCGAGAAGAATCTCGATCAGATGATTGCTCGGCTAAAGGATCGCGGGATTGCTGTTTTGCTTGCCGGCATAATGGCGCCGCCGAACATGGGGGCGGATTATGCGGCGCGGTTCAATCCGATTTACCAGAGGCTTTCGGAAAAACACGGACTTCCGCTCTACGCGTTCTTTCTCGACGGTGTCGCGCTGGATCCAGGGCTTAAACTCGAAGACGGCATGCATCCGAATACGAGAGGTGTCGAGATCATGGTCGGGAAGATGGAGCCGGCCGTCACAAATTTCGTCGAAGCGATTTCTTCTGTGAAGAAATAGGGGCTTGCGCGGTCGTTGATTGCGTGATTCCGTGTGAGCATCTGCAAAAGATTCGGGGAGTGCTCGTTATGCCGAGACTTTTTACCGCCCTCGAAATTCCGCGCAATGCGGCGATGAGCCTTTCATTGCTGCGCGGTGGCCTCCCCGGAGCACGATGGATCGATGTGGAGAATTACCACATCACCCTGCGCTTCATCGGTGATGTCGACGGCCGCACGGCTGATGAAATCGTAGAACGACTCGACCGGATCGACCGGCCGGAATTCCAGTTCCGGCTCGAAGGCATCGGTTCCTTCGGTTCGAAGAAACCGCATTCGGTCTGGGCCGGTGTTTCGCAATCGCCTGAAATGCATGCGCTGCAGGGTGAGATCGAGCGCATCTGCCAGCGTATCGGCCTGCCGCCGGATCCGCGCAAATTTATGCCGCATGTGACGCTGGCGCGGCTTAAATCGTCGCGGCTCGACGATGTCGTGCAATATCTGGCGGGACGCGGCAACTTCCACACCGCAAGTTTCACCGCGCCGCGCTTCGTGCTGCTTTCGTCGCGCGAATCGGTCGGCGGGGGGCCCTACCTCACCGAGGAAGTGTTCCCGCTGCACGAGGCGCGCTCGACGCCCAGCGTTTCGAGCAGGCTGCTGCAGCCGGTCAAGAGCCTGGTATAGACCAGCTCGAAACCTGCCGGGCCGCCATAATAGGGATCGGGAATATCCTCTCCCGTTCCAAGCGCGGTATCGCCGAAAAGACGGATGGTTGCCTCAGGCGGCGCGATCTTTTCGAGCGCCGCCACATTATCGCGGTCCATGGCCAGGATCAGATCGAAATCCCTGAAATCGCTGGAGCGGATTCGGCGGGCGCGTTGCCCGGATATGTCGATCCCGTGGCTTTTCGCCGTGGCGATCGACCGCAGGTCAGGCAGCTCGCCTTCATGCCAGCCGCCGGTTCCGGCGGAATCGATCGTGAAGCGGCCACTCAAATCCGCCTCGGCGGCGACGTGGCTGAAAATTCCCTCCGCCAGAGCATGATGCCGAAAAGTGTAAGCGGTTTTCGGACGACATCATGCTCTAACTCTTTAATGTAGAACAGGATTCAGATTTTAGGCCGACCCGGCCTAAAATCATCCTGTTCTAGCGGAGAACGGCATATATTGCCCATGCAAACGAAGAGGATGCTGATGCGTTTCATCGGTGGACCTGTCGGACACACAGGAGGAGCATGGCATGAAAATGGAAAGACTGGAACGGACGGCGGTCGAGGCGCAACTGGCGGGGCTTGCGGGCTGGGCGCTCAATGATGCGGCCTCTTCGATATCGAAGAGCTTCAAGTTTGCAAATTTTATCGAGGCTTTCGGCTTCATGACGGAGACGGCGATCACGGCCGAGAAGCTCAACCACCATCCTGAATGGTTCAACGTCTATTCCAGGGTGGATGTGACGCTGAACACGCATGATGCCGGCGGACTGACGGAGCTGGATTTCAAGCTCGCCAAGGCGATGGAGAAGGTTGCGTCGCGACGCGGCGTTTGAAAGCGGGGCCGATTGAAAGGGGTCGATTGAAAGAGTGGGCGCCATCACCATATGTTCGCTTGGACGAAAGGAGGCAGGGATGAACGACGTCAAATTCGGGGAAATCCTGTTGCCAGGCGACGAGGACACCCAGAGCCGACGGGAAAAGACCGTACGGCAGAAATTCTGGCCGACTTTCCGGCGGGCTGTGCGGCAAATTCCGTTCTCACGCGATGTCGTCGCCGGTTTCTACTGCGCGCTCGATCCGCAGACGCCGACGAAGGTGCGCGGCGTGCTGCTCGCAGCGCTTGCCTATTTCGTCATGCCGATCGACATAATCCCGGATGTTTTCGCCGTCATCGGCTTTTCCGACGACATCGCCGTGCTCTCGGCGGCCTTCGCCATGGTGCGTGGCCATATCCGCCCGGGCCACTACGAGGCGGCCGACCGCGTTCTGGCCGACCGGACCGAAGAAACGATGAAGACGATCTAAGCCATCTCGCGTTCCAGCACCTTGCGGAGCTTGCCGAAGGCAAGCCGGATTCGCGACTTCACCGTGCCGAGCGGCAGCCCGGTCGCTTCGGCGATTTCCGAGTGCGATTGACCGAGGAAGAAGGCGGCGCGCAGCATATCGCGCTGCTCCTCCGGCAATTGGCCGACGGCGGCGCGTATCCTGGCGTCGCGATCGTCGTTGGCGACGATTTCCTCCGCGCCGATTTCGGCCGGCGGCTGCAGAGCCGGATCGGTTTCATCGAAGATGCGGGTATTGACGCGGCGCTGCATGTCGATGCGGCGATTGCGGGCAATGCGGAAAAGCCAGGTCGAGAGCGAAGATCGCGTGGCATCGTAGAGATCTGCCTTGTGCCAGAGCACGATCATGGTCTCCTGAACCAGTTCCTCGGCCTCGCCTGAGGTCATCTTCTGGCGCATCAGCCAGGCTTTCAGCCGGGGTGCGAAATAGTCGAACAGGATGGAAAAGGCCTGCTGGTCGCGATCTCTGGCGACGGCCTTTGCGAGGGCAGCGAAACGCTGTCTTTCCTCGGCATCCATGTCCCCTCACCAGCCCCCTGCGCAATAAATTCGTATCGGATTTCCAAGTCTTAATGAGGTACAACGGATTTGGGAAAGGTCAAACTCTTGCCTGAATCTTTGTGTCTTAAATTCAGCGGAACGGACGGCCAGTACCATCGGGACACGGTGTTGCAGCCGATACCGTCAAAGGGTCGAAAATTGACACTCGAGCTGAAATGACACAGGCACATACAAATCGCGGCTATTGTTGACCATTTGGTAACCTGAATTAAGTCAAAATAAAGCAGATCGTGATTATGCGGCGCCCGCTATGATCGCTTCGGGCCTTGATCGCAAGAACCGGCAGGAATCCATGTTTGTAAAAAGTATCGTATCCGCTCTCGCACTCACCCTTGTTATGGCCGGAGTTGCGGCAGCGCAACAGGCCGCCGCGCCGAACCGCATCCAGCAGTTCCAGGCATGGGGCGCCTACTCCTACAAGTCGGGCAATAGCACCGTGTGCTATGTGCTGTCCGTTCCGACGGCAAAGCAGCCGGCAAGCGTTGACCACGGCGACAACTTCTTCATCGTCTCGCAGCGTCCGGGCCAGAACATCTCCTACGAACCGCAGGCGATGATGGGCTACACGGTGAAGGAAAATTCGAAGATCAACGTCGTCATCGACAACAAGACCTTCGTGATGTTCACCAAGGACAAGGCCGGCTGGGTCGAGAATGCGGCGCAGGAGCCAGCCCTCGTCGCGGCGATGAAGACCGGTCATTCGATGACGGTGAATGCCGTTTCGCGCAAGGGCACCGGCACCTCCTACAGCTATTCGCTCTCCGGCATCTCGGCTGCGCTGAAGCAGATCGAAAGCTGCAAGTAAGCAGCCTTTCCCACCGCAGAATTTCGAGAGGGGCCGGCCTTGCGCCGGCCCCTCTCGATTCCATCTAAAGCGCAGCGGGATCTTTCAGATTCGCTTTCCACGCTTTAGGTCTTTGGTTTCCACATGTCGTTGTCGCAAAACCGCCGCACAGTTTTGCGCGACACGCTATGTAGTGACGGGCGGGCAAAATGATGCTAAAGCCGGCCCAACAGCGGATAGATCGCGATCAGTCGCCGTTCCGCCATTCAATTTTTGCCGATCTGCCGTCATGCGTCCGCAAGTCTTCCGGTTCACCCTGAAGCATGCGGGCTCGCAGGGGCAGGACATGTTTGAATTCGGGATGAATGCTTATGTCCGTCATGGATGCGATCGTTGTTAGCAAGCCGCAGGCGCACACCTCCGCCAGCCTCGAAAAGCCGTCTCTGATCGGGCTGTCGCGCGAGGAGATGGGGGCGGTACTCCGGGAAACGGGAGTGGCTGAGAAGCAGATCAAGATGCGCGTCGCGCAGCTCTGGAACTGGATCTATGTGCGCGGCGTCTCCGATTTCGACCATATGACGAATGTCGCCAAGGATATGCGGGAGATGCTGAAGCAGCATTTCACTATCGAACGTCCGGAGATCGTCGAGGAACAGGTCTCGAACGACGGCACGCGCAAATGGCTGCTGCGTTTTCCCCCGCGGGGCGCGGGGCGCCCCGTCGAGATCGAAGCCGTCTATATTCCGGAAGAGGGCCGCGGCACGCTCTGTCTTTCCAGCCAGGTCGGCTGCACGCTTACCTGTTCCTTCTGTCATACCGGGACACAGCGGCTGGTGCGGAACCTGACGGCAGAGGAAATTCTGTCACAGCTGCTGCTTGCCCGTGACCGGCTCGGCGACTTCCCGGATCGTCAAGCGCCGCAGGGAACGATCATGCCTGCCGAGGGCCGCAAGGTCAGCAACATCGTGATGATGGGCATGGGTGAGCCGCTCTACAACTTCGACGCCGTCAAACAGGCATTGCTGATCGCCACGGATGGCGACGGCCTGTCGCTGTCCAGGCGCCGAGTGACGCTTTCCACCTCCGGTGTCGTGCCGGAGATCTTCCGCACCGGCGATGAGATCGGCGTCATGCTGGCGATCTCGCTGCATGCGGTGCGCGACGATTTGCGCGACATTCTCGTGCCGATCAACAAGAAGTACCCGCTGAAGGAGCTGATCGAAGCCTGCCGAACCTATCCGGGCCTTTCGAACGCACGGCGGATCACCTTCGAATATGTGATGCTGAAGGATGTCAACGACAGCCTGGAAGATGCCAAGGGGCTGATCAAGCTCTTGAAAGGCGTGCCGGCGAAGATCAACCTCATTCCGTTCAATCCCTGGCCCGGCACCAATTACCAGTGTTCCGACTGGGAACAGATCGAGAAGTTCGCCGATTTCATCAATTCGGCGGGTTACGCCTCGCCGATCCGCACGCCGCGCGGCCGCGACATTCTTGCCGCCTGCGGCCAGCTGAAATCGGACTCCGAACGTATGCGCAAGACCGAGCGCCTGGCCTTCGAGGCGATGATGATTGCCAATCACGGCGCCGACGACTGATCAGCAAGTTTGATCCTTGCTACAATTCTCCGCGATTGATTTCAGGGCGCCCCTTTCCTAAAACTGGCGCCAAAATCAATCAGGAGGATACAAATGCGCTCGATTTTACTCGCTCTTGCCGCCAGTTTGGCCCTTTCCCTGCCCGCAAAGGCTGACAATGTGACCGTTGCCGTGACGGCGATCGTCGAACATCCGGCGCTGGATGCAGCCCGGAAGGGTGTTCTCGATGCGCTGACGGCCGCCGGCTACAAAGAGGGCGAGAACCTGAAATTCGTCTTCGAGTCGGCGCAGGGCAATCCGGCGACGGCAGCCCAGATTGCCCGCCAGTTCGCCGGCGACGAGCCGAATGTCATCGTGCCGATCTCCACGCCATCGGCCCAGGCGGTCGTCTCCTCGACGCGCGATATCCCGGTGGTCTTCACGGCCGTGTCGGATCCGCTCGGCGCCCAGCTCGTCAAGAATATGGACAAGCCCGGCGGCAACGTCACTGGCCTTTCCGACATGTCGCCGGTCGCCGAGCACATCGCGCTGATCAAGGAAATCCTGCCTGATGTGAAAACCATCGGCTATCTCTACAATTCCGGCGAGGCGAACTCCGTTTCGCTGCTGGCGGTGCTGAAGACCGAAGCCGAAAAGGCCGGCCTGAAGGTTGTGGAATCGGCCGCCACCAAGTCGGCAGAGGTTCAGGGTGCGGCACGCGCGCTCGTCGGCCGCGCCGATGTGATCTACATCCCAACCGACAACACCATCATCTCGGCGCTCGAAGGCGCCGTCGCGGTTGCCGAGGAGAGCAAGCTGCCGCTCTTCACCGCCGATACGGATTCGGTTTCGCGCGGGTCGATCGCCGCCCTCGGCTTCAACTATTACGATGTCGGCAAGCAGACGGGCGAAATCGTCGTGCGGGTGCTGAAGGGCGAAAACCCCGGTGATATTGCGGTCAAGACCGCCGCCGGCAGCGATCTCGTCGTCAACAAGGCTGCTGCGGCCAAGATGGGCGTCACCCTGCCGCAGAGCGTGCTTTCCCGCGCCACTAAAGTCATCGAATAAGCAACGCGGCTGCTGCCATCGGTCAAGTTTTACAGCCGCTCTCGTTCCACACGAGAGTGGCTGATGCTATTGGAAGCTTGAATGTTTCGCACGCATGCGAAACGGAAACGGAAGAAAAGGGGCGGAAGCCTTGAGCCAAATCGCATTCTGGGGGGCCGTCGAGCTCGGCCTGGTCTATTCCTTCGTCGCTCTCGGCGTCTATCTCGCTTTCCGTGTTCTGGACTTTCCCGACCTGACGGTCGACGGCTCCTTTCCGCTCGGCGCGGCGGTGACGGCGGTGCTGATCATCGCTGGTCTCAACGCCTGGCTCGCGGCCTTGGTCGCGATGGCGGCCGGCGCGGGTGCGGGCATGGTAACGGCGCTGCTCAACGTGCGCTTCAAGATCCTCAACCTGCTTGCCTCGATCCTGACGATGATTGCGCTGTTTTCCGTCAATCTGCGCGTGATGGGCAAACCCAATGTCGCCCTCATCAATGCCGACACGATGATCAGCCCATTCTTCGGCCATGGTCTTCGCGATTTCTACGTGCGGCCGCTGTTCGTCGGCGTTCTCGTCGTCATCGCGCTCATCGTGGTCTGGCGCTTCCTGGAAAGCGATGCCGGGCTGGCGATGCGGGCGACCGGCGCCAATGCGCGGATGGCGCGGGCGCAGGGCGTCGATACCAGCCGGCAGATCTATCTCGGCATGGCGATCTCGAATGCGCTGGTGGCGCTCGGCGGCGCATTGTTTGCCCAGACGAACGGTTTTGCCGACGTCACTTCGGGCGTCGGCACAATCGTCGTCGGTCTCGCCGCGGTCATCATCGGTGAGACGCTGCTTGGGCGGCGCGGGCTGCTGATCGCGTTGATCGGCTGCGTGCTCGGCTCGATCCTCTATCGCATCGCGATCCAGCTGGCGCTATCCAGCGACGTCATCGGCCTGCAGGCATCCGACCTCAATTTCGTGACGGCAGTATTGGTGACCGTGGCGCTCATCCTACCCCGTCTTCGCGGAGGTGCCGCATCGTGATCAGCGTCAAGGACGTCAAGGTTGTTTTCGGGCGCGGCACGCCGCTACAGAAGCAGGCGCTGAACGGCGTCAGCCTGACCATAGAACAAGGCTCCTTCGTCACCGTCATCGGCTCCAACGGCGCCGGCAAATCGACTTTGCTCGGCGTGCTCGCCGGCGATGTCCTGCCGAGCGAGGGGCAGGTGCTGATCGGCAAAAACGAGGTGACGCGCAAGTCGACGGCATCACGCGCCGGTCTGGTTGCGCGTGTGTTCCAGGATCCGCTGACGGGAAGCTGTGGCGCTTTGTCGATCGAGGAAAATCTCGCTTTGGCTGCCAGTCGGGGCAAGAAACGTGGGCTTGCACCGGCGCTCGGCGGTAGCAGGCGCGACTATTTCCGGGAGCGGATCGCCGAACTCAATCTCGGGCTCGAAAACCGGCTGAAGGACCGCATGGATCTGCTCTCCGGCGGGCAGCGCCAGGCCGTTTCGCTCGTCATGGCGACGCTTGCAGGCTCGGAAGTGCTGCTGCTCGACGAACACACGGCAGCGCTCGATCCCGGGATGGCGGAGTTCGTGATGAACCTCACCCAGAAGATCGTTACCGAGCGCAAGCTGACGACGATGATGGTGACGCATTCGATGCGTCAGGCGCTGGACTACGGCCACCGCACGATCATGCTGCATGGCGGCGAGATCGTTCTCGACGTGGCGGGCGACAACAGAAAGAACCTGCAGGTCGAGGATCTGATCGCGATGTTCCGCAAGATGCGCGGCCAGACGCTCGATGACGATGCTTTGCTGATCGGATAAACCGACAGCGTGCTGATCGGCTAGCGCCGACGGCGTGCTGATCGGCTAAGGCGACGGCGTGATCGGCTAAGGCCGACCGTGAGCGGATCGTTTCGCGACCGCGAATTGGCTGATCATCTGGCTTGGGTGAGCAGGATCTTCGCCGCGAAGATCGAGAAGACGCCGGCGAAAGTGTAGTCCATGCCGCGCAACACCTTCTTGTTGGTTTGCAGCCAGGAGGCCAGCCAGTCGGCAGCAAAGACGACGCTGGCATTGACCGGCATGCCGATCAGGATGAAGCAAAGGCCGAGGAAAAGCAGCTTCTGCGTGACGGCTGGATCGCCGGCGCTGACGAATTGCGGCAGGAAGGTCATGAAGAAGATAATGACCTTGGGGTTCAGAAGATTGACCCAGAAACCCGACGAGATGTTCGAAAGCGCCGTGCCTTTCTGCTCCTCGACCCTAGCGACGGTGAGCTTCGCGCCAAAGCGGATCGCCTGCACGGCCAGCCAGAGCAGATAGGCGGCACCGCCGGTCTTCAGGATCAGGAAGGCGGTCGGCGAGGCGGTGATCAGCGCCGAAATGCCGAAGGCGACCAGCATGGTGTGAACGACGATGCCAAGGCTGGTGCCGACGACGACGAAGAGAGCCGCCTTCTTGCCCTGGGCCAGCGAACGGCTGATCGACAGCGTCATGTCTGGGCCCGGGGTCGCCGCGAGCAACAGCGTCGCGGCGGCAAAGGCGAGAAGGGTCGACAGGCTGGGCAGGAAATCCATGGCACACTCTGTAAGCCGGAAAGATCCGACGATTTCTTACTCGGCTTCCAGAAAATTACCAATCAAACCTTGGAATAGTATCGATCACTTCTGTTCCAGGAACGCTTTGAATTTGTCGCCGTAGTCCTTGTGCCAGCGCGACAGTGGCGGGCGGTTCTCGACGATGTCGCCGGCAGCCCAGAGCATGCGACGCTCATCGACCGTGCGTGCCACGTCATTGTCAGGGCAGAGGATATAGAAGTCGCCGCGCTCGAGGCTCTCGACCATGAAATCGACGGTCTGCTCCGGTGTCCAGGCGGCAGGCGGTTTTTCGATGTGGCTGCCCTGGGTCAAGCCGGTGAAGACGAAGCCGGGGATGAGAAGGTGCGCGGAGATCTTTCCGCCGCCGATGTTGCGAAGTTCGTGTTCGAGCGCTTCGGTAAAAACTTTCACGCCAGCCTTGGAAATGTTGTAGGCGGGGTTGCCGGGCGGCGTCGTGATGCCCTGCTTCGAGCCGGTGTTGATGATCAGGCCTGGCTCGCCATGCGACAGCATCTTCGGGCCGAAGGTGCGCGTGCCGTTGATGACACCCATCAGGTTGACGGCGAAGATATTGTCCCAGTTCGCCTGCGGGCTGAAGATCGAAGTTTCCGGGCCGATGCCGGCATTGTTCATCAGCACGTGCACGCGGCCGAAACGCTGGAGCACGGCGCGTTCGAGCGCCTCCAGCGAGTCCTTGGCCGCGACGTCGGTCTCGACCGCCATCACATTTTCCTCGCCGGCGATGGCCTTGAGTTCGTCGGCGGAGTTGGCCAGCCGATCACCGCCGAGATCGGCGATGACGACGCTCATGCCGCGTCCGGCGAAATATTTCGCTGCCGCCAGGCCGATGCCGGAAGCGCCGCCGGTGATGACGGCAACATTGGACTTCTTGAAAATGTCTTGAATATTCGTCACGGCTCAGTCTCTCCAGGAGCGTTGTTCGGACGCAGGCGAATATGGGCTCCGCTTTCGCGCTGTCAAACGCTATCGCCGCCGGTGGCGCCGCACTTGCCCTTGCGTCACGCGCCAATCTCGCTAAAAGTGCCGCGACACCGGGTTTTCGCCGGCCTTTTATGCAACGGACCTCATCATCATGGCATCGTACAAAGACGTGAAGAAAGTCGTTCTCGCCTATTCCGGCGGCCTCGACACCTCGATCATCCTGAAGTGGCTGCAGACCGAGCTCGGCGCCGAAGTCGTCACCTTCACCGCCGATCTCGGCCAGGGCGAAGAGCTGGAACCGGCGCGCAAGAAGGCCGAGATGCTCGGCATCAAGGAGATCTACATCGAGGATGTGCGCGAGGAATTCGTGCGCGATTTCGTCTTCCCGATGTTCCGTGCCAATGCCGTCTATGAGGGCGTTTACCTGCTCGGCACGTCGATTGCCCGGCCGTTGATTTCCAAGCATCTGATCGATATCGCCCGCAAGACGGGCGCGGATGCGATCGCGCACGGCGCGACCGGCAAGGGCAACGACCAGGTCCGGTTCGAATTGTCCGCCTATGCTTTGAACCCCGACATCAAGATCATCGCGCCGTGGCGCGACTGGGCGTTCAAGAGCCGCACCGACCTGCTTGCCTTCGCCGAGCAGCATCAGATCCCGGTTGCCAAGGACAAGAAAGGCGAGGCGCCGTTCTCCGTCGACGCAAACCTGCTGCATTCCTCCTCCGAGGGCAAGGTGCTCGAGGACCCCTCTCAGGAAGCGCCGGAATATGTGCATATGCGCACCATTTCGCCCGAGGCGGCACCCGACAAGGCAACGGTGATCAAGGTCGGCTTCGAAAAGGGTGACGCGGTTTCGATCAATGGCGTGCGGATGAGCCCGGCGACACTCTTGGCGACACTCAACAATTACGGCCGCGACAACGGCATCGGCCGTCTCGACCTCGTCGAAAACCGTTATGTCGGCATGAAGTCGCGCGGCATCTACGAAACGCCAGGCGGCACAATCCTGCTCTCGGCGCACCGCGCCATCGAATCGATCACGCTCGACCGCGGTGCTGCCCATCTCAAGGACGAGATCATGCCGCGCTACGCCGAGCTGATCTATTACGGCTTCTGGTTCTCGCCGGAGCGCGAGATGCTGCAGGCGCTGATCGACAAGAGCCAGGAGCATGTCGAGGGCGAAGTGACGCTGAAGCTCTACAAGGGCAATGTCATGGTTATCGGCCGCGAAAGCGAAAAGTCGCTCTATTCCGACAAGCTCGTCACCTTCGAGGACGATCAGGGCGCCTACGACCAGAAGGATGCGGCTGGCTTCATCAAGCTCAACGCGCTGCGCCTGCGCACGCTCGCCAAGCGCAACCTCACGAAGTAATCACGCTTCGCCTGCACACCGGATATGGCCCCGCCGGCATCGCCGCGCGGGCTCTTTCATTGCCCAGAGCCTTGGTGCGCGGATCGTTAATGGCGTTGGCGTAGGTGAGCGACAAGCGCAATCTTCTGGCATCGGTGCTGCGATTAATGGGACTGGATCTCACTGTGCCCGCTGAGCCGACGTGCACGGACATGGCGATCAGCTGACAGGCGGGACGGCCGCAGCGCTTCGATAAAGGGGCCTGTTCACGTCCTCATCGACAGTCCCGGGCTCGAAGTCGACGGTGGTGGCCAGTGGCTGGAAGAGAGCACGGCGCCAAATCCCGTCGCAGCTGGCGGAAACTGCATCTGGCGTTGGACGCGGACAGCGGCGAGATCATCGCTGACGTCATGACCGATCACGAGGCTGGCGATCCCAGGTCAAGCCCTTGCTCGACCAGATCGACGCTCCGATCGGCCAGATCACGGCCGATGGGGCCCATGACGGTAACGACCTACGACGCCGTCGCCAGGCATAGCGCCAACGCGGCTGTTGTCATCCCGGCACGGATCAATGCAGTCGACCGATCCGATATAGAGACCACCAACCAGCGCGACCGGCACATCGCAGCAATCAACACGGACGGCCGGATGAAATGGCAAGCCGCCACCGACTATGGCAAACGGCCGCTGATCGAGACCGCGATCGGCCGCTACAAGTCGATCATCGGACACCGACTGCGGGCACGCTCATTCGGCGCGCAGCAAACGGAAGTTGCCATCGGCTACGCCGTCCTCAATCGCATGCTTGCATGCGCACGCCCGAAATCGTCCGGGCACGGCATAGCCGAAGCATCAAAGAGCGAAATCCCTTTACTCCATGATCGATGTACCAAAGCCATCCCTGAGCGAACCGAATTTTGCAACCTCGACCCGTCGTAGTCTCGGTCGGGCATCGATCATCTCATCGATACCAGCCCAATGACGTTGAAGGTGCGGTGACGCGGGACTGTTCTGTACCGATCAGCGAGGAATTGGGTTGACAGAACTTTGCCCCTGTCTGCTGTCTGAGCAGACGACGGAGAGGACGCTGGCCGCGCGTCAACGCTTTTTTATTTAGTTCGAAGCGGCACCTTCCGCAGCATCTTTGATCAGATCGGCGACTGCCTGGGGTTGGGACACGTACACGGCGTGACTTCCCTTGATCTCGACCGTCGAGCTACCGGCCCGCTTGGCCATATACCGTTCAAAGTCAGGATTAATCTTATGATCTTCCGTCGCAACGACATACCAGCTTGGTTTAGAACGCCAAGCGGCTTCGGTGACTTTTGTACCTAGCGCCTTCTCGCTCACCGGAACCTGAGATCGCGCCATGAAATCCGCGTCGGCTTCAGGCAGGTCTGCGGCGAAGTCCTCATGGAACGTCTTGGGGTCCAACGTGCGAAACCCATCCGAAGCGCCGTGAACCAACACGATATTTTTAACAGGCTCAGCGCTGTAGACCGGTGCGGAAGATAAGGGGAAGCCGGCAAGCGCGGCGAAAGCGGAAACCAGGTGATTCATATAGTTCTCCTTTCACGAATAGACGACTGAGCTCCCCCGAGGACTCGTCCGGGGGTGTTCCGCTCAGAAGGGGAGCCACGATGTGGCTTGCCCTGATACATTCAGTGCTGATCGCCAGGCGTTACAAACCTCACAAGCTTGTGATTATCCGCGCCGGCAAATTTGGTCGCTTTTCACCAGCAGGCGTTCCTTAAGAGGAGCTAGCAACGTAGAAGGGCTGCTGGCGTTGCGATGAGAACTACCAACGCAAAAGCATCTTACCGAAGAAGCATCCAAACAGCCCGCTCAACAGGATCCCGAGGGTGTATCGCTAGTCTACAGATCCGAATCGCCGCTTCAGGCAGAAGTTACCGATAGTAGGATTTGCTCTTATCCCGCTTTTCGTGGCCACGGAGCGCTCTTGACGGACGCCGGGGATGACTTACTCTGCCGCAATCATCCTCCGGAGTATCTCCATGACGCAGTCCCTGGTCGTCGGCGCCTTTCTGGCGGCACTCTTCTATGTGCTCATCCCCGGACCCGCCTTTCTTCAGCTGCTCGGCATCGGTGCCGGGCAGGGCCGTAAGGCCGGCGCCTTCTTCATGATGGGGCATCTGGTCGGGGATATCATCTGGTCGTCGCTGGCGCTGATCGCAATCGTCGGGGCAAAGACGATCGGAACCTTCGTCTTCGACCTGCTCGGCCTTGCCTGCGGCTTCTATCTTGCCTGGATCGGCTGGAGCGCCGTCAATGCCAAGCCGAAAGCGGAGGGGCAGGCGCTTGTGGTGGTCGAGCGGCCGTTTCGCCGCGGTCTGATCTTCGGCGTCACCAATCCGAAGGGGTATCCGGTGGCGCTCGCCACCTTCACCGCATTGGTTGCAGGCTCGGCCGGGGCGCTTGATTTCGAGGCGTTGCCGGGGCTTGTCGGTGTGTCGTTCGTCGGTTTCGTGACGGCCGACATCATCCTGATCGGCGTCATCGGCGCAGGCGCGGTACGCCGCTTCTATCGGGCGCACGAACGGTTGATCGTGCGTTGTTCGGGCGTGCTGTTCATGGGGTTTGCCGCCCAGGCACTCTGGCATGCAACACCCGGCCTTATCGGCTGGCGCAAGGCCTAAAGCGAAAGCGCGTCGCGATCTTTCAGATCCGCTCCTTGCGCTTTAGCTCCTTGTTTTTACGCATGTCGTTGCCGCAAAAGCGCTTCGCGCTTTGCCTGGGAAAACCGCTGCACAGTTTTGCACGACATGCTTTAATTCAACTGTCCAGGAAATTGACGATCGATTTCAGCGTCTGGACCTCATCGGGATCGCCGATCGACATGGCGATCTGCAACTGATTTTTGTAATAATCGAGAAAATTGAAGCTGGTGCCGTCGGTGACGCCGGAGAGATCGATGACGTTGCCGAGCGGATCGATTGCATGCATCGGCAGCGGCTCGGAGATCGCCGCGTAGGTACTTTGATCGATCAGGCCGCTGTCGAAACTCTGGCGCGCGTAATTGCGCAGTTCTCCAGGGCTGACCGCGGTGAAATCCGGCCCTTCGTCACTATTGTCGTCGATCTGGAACGAGGCCGGGGCGGGCGCCCTGGTCTGGATTTCAATATCAGCGGTCTTCGAACTTTTTGCGTTATTAGGATTGTTTTTAAAGAGCAAACTCTGAGAAGACCGCACAGAAAAAATTTCCATGGCGCATGTCCCCGTAGAAGAAGAAACATGGGAAAGCTAGCGCTAACGCGTGATTCGCGTCAATCGTTAACGATTGGTTAATTTTCGCGCGTCAATTTTTGTCCACCAGATTTTGCAGGCGAGGCAAAAGGTCCTTCCCGGCAACATACCAATTCTGCGATGGCCCTCCTATATTGACGAACCCCGTGCATGCCAAAAAGGAATTCTCCGATGCCTTCTCCACATGATTTCAATCCGGCGCTGGTGACTTGGGACGGCCTTCACGGCCTGCCGCGTTTCGATGCCGTTGACGACGGTGATTTCGCCGCCGCCTTCGAGGCGGCGCTTGCCGCCCATGAGGGGGAGATCGACGAGATCGCCGGTAACGGCGAGGCGCCGACATTCGACAATACGGTCGTGGCGCTGGAGATTGCCGGTGACGCGCTGTCGCGCGTTTCGGCGCTGTTCTGGAACAAGGCGGGCGCGCATACCAACGATGTGATCCAGGCGTTGGAGCGGGAGATCTCGCCGAAGATGTCGCGCCACTATTCGAAGATCGGCATGAATGCCGCGCTTTTTTCCCGCATCGACATGCTCTGGGAGACGCGCGACAGCCTTGGCCTGACGCTCGAACAGACACGCGTGCTGGAACGCCACTGGAAAGGTTTCGTCAAGTCGGGCGCCAAGCTTGAGAAGGCCAAGCAGGAGAAACTTGCGTCGATCAATGAAAAGCTTGCCGGCCTCGGGACGCAATTCGGCCAGAACGTTCTCGCCGACGAGAAGGCCTGGGCACTCACGCTTTCTTCCGGAGCCGAGCTCGACGGGCTGCCGGAATTCCTGCGCGACGCAATGTCTGCGGCTGCGCGCGAACGCGGCGAAGAGGGCAAATATGCGGTGACGCTGTCACGCTCGATCATCGAGCCGTTCCTGACCTTTTCGGAGCGCCGCGATCTGCGCGAGCAGGCTTTCAAGGCTTGGGTGGCACGCGGCGAAAATGACGGCGAGACGGACAATCGCGCCGTCATCAAGGAAACGCTGGCGCTGCGCCATGAGGTGGCGAGCCTGCTTGGTTACGGCAATTTCGCCGAGCTGAAGCTCGACAACACGATGGCAAAGACGGCGGGTGCGGTGAACGACCTGCTCAAGGCCGTCTGGGCAAGGGCGGTAAAGCGCGCCGGCGAAGAGGAGACCGATATCGCCGCGCTGATCGCCGAGGAGGGGCGAAACCACGAGGTGATGCCCTGGGACTGGCGCCACTACGCCGAAAAGATCCGGGCGCGAAAGTTCGATTTCTCCGAGGCCGAACTCAAGCCCTATCTGCAGCTCGAGAAGATCGTCGAGGCCTGCTTCGAGGTGGCCGGCCGGCTGTTCGGTATCCGCGCCGTCGAGAAGAAGGACGCGGCCGCGTATCACCCGGATGTCAGGGTTTTTGAAATCTGGGATCGCGAAGACCGGCTGGTCGCGCTGTTCCTCGGCGATTATTTCGCCCGCGGCTCAAAACGATCCGGCGCCTGGATGAGCTCGTTGCAATCGCAGCACAGGCTGGAGCTGAAGAACGGCCACCACGGCGAGCAGCCGATCATCTACAACGTCTGCAACTTCGCCAAGCCCGCCGAGGGCAAACCGGCGCTGCTGTCGCTCGACGATGCGCGCACGCTGTTCCACGAATTCGGCCACGCATTGCACGGCATGCTTTCGAACGTTACCTATCCTTCGGTCTCCGGCACCGGCGTTTCGCGCGATTTCGTCGAGCTGCCGTCGCAGCTCTACGAGCATTGGCTGACGGTGCCCGATATTTTGAAGCGCTATGCCGTGCATGTCGAAACCGGCGAGCCGATGCCGCAGGCTCTGCTCGACAAGGTGCTTGCGGCCCGCACCTTCAATGCCGGCTTCAACACCGTCGAGTTCACCTCGTCGGCGCTGGTCGATATGGCGTTTCACACGCGGGAGGCGGTTGCGGATCCGATGGCGGTGCAGGCGGAGGTGCTGGCCGAGATCGGCATGCCGAAATCGATCGTCATGCGCCATGCGACGCCGCACTTCCAGCACATCTTTTCCGGCGGTTATTCGGCCGGCTATTACTCCTATATGTGGTCGGAGGTGCTCGATGCCGACGCGTTTGCCGCCTTCGAGGAGACGGGAGATCCCTTCAACGGCGAGATGGCGCGCAAGCTCAAGGAGAATATCTATTCCGTCGGCGGCTCTATCGATCCGGAGGACGCCTACAAGGCCTTCCGCGGCAAGCTGCCGAGCCCGCATGCGATGCTCGTCAAAAAGGGGCTTTCGACCTTCGAGGAATTGACAGGCAGCGACGCCTAAGACAATTTGATGACACGCTATGATGCGGCAGGGCGACAGCCATGCCGCAGCTTTTGCGCGTTCCCCTCTTTCGCAAACGCAAAAAAAACTGTATGGACGCCCCAAACCAATAGGCGCGTCCTCAAGAGCGTGCGCCGCAGCCTCAGAGATTTCACATATGGCACTTCGCAATATCGCGATCATCGCGCACGTTGACCATGGCAAGACGACCCTGGTGGATGAGCTTCTCAAGCAGTCCGGCTCGTTCAGAGAAAATCAGCGCGTCGCTGAACGCGTGATGGACTCGAACGATCTCGAAAAAGAACGCGGCATCACCATTCTCGCCAAGGCGACCTCGGTCGAGTGGAAGGGTGTCCGCATCAACATCGTCGACACCCCCGGCCACGCCGACTTTGGCGGCGAAGTCGAGCGCATTCTCTCGATGGTGGATGGCGCGATCGTTCTCGTCGATGCCTCCGAAGGCCCGATGCCGCAGACCAAGTTCGTCGTCGGCAAGGCGCTGAAGGTCGGCCTTCGCCCGATCGTCGCGATCAATAAGATCGACCGTCCGGATGGCCGCCACGAAGAAGTCATCAACGAAGTCTTCGACCTTTTCGCCAATCTCGACGCGACCGACGAGCAGCTCGACTTCCCGATCCTTTACGGTTCCGGTCGCGACGGCTGGATGAACGTCAATCCCGAAGGCCCGAAGGACCAGGGTCTCGCACCTCTGCTCGACCTGGTGCTCAAGCATGTGCCGGAGCCGACCGTCCACGAAGGCCCGTTCACGATGATCGGCACGATCCTCGAAGCCAACCCCTTCCTCGGCCGTATCATTACCGGCCGCATCAATTCCGGTTCCATCAAGCCGAACCAGGCGGTGAAGGTTCTTCACGCCGACGGTAAGACGATCGAAACCGGCCGGATTTCCAAGATCCTCGCCTTCCGCGGCATCGAGCGCACGGCGATCGACGAAGCGCATCAAGGCGATATCGTTGCGATCGCCGGCCTTTCCAAGGGCACGGTCGCCGATACCTTCTGCGATCCCTCGGTCACCGAGCCGCTGCAGGCGCAGCCGATCGATCCGCCGACTGTCACCATGTCCTTCATCGTCAACGATAGCCCGCTCGCGGGCACCGAGGGCGACAAGGTGACCTCCCGCGTCATCCGCGACCGTCTGCTTAAGGAAGCAGAAGGCAACGTCGCCCTGAAGATCGAAGAAGCCGAAGGCAAGGATTCGTTCTACGTGTCCGGCCGCGGCGAACTTCAGCTCGCCGTTCTCATCGAAACCATGCGTCGCGAAGGCTTCGAGCTTGCCGTGTCGCGTCCGCGCGTCGTGATGCACAAGGATGAAAACGGCCAGCTTCTGGAGCCGATCGAGGAGGTCGTCGTCGACGTCGACGAAGAACATTCCGGTGTCGTCGTGCAGAAGATGTCCGAGCGCAAGGCCGAAATGGTCGAGCTGCGTCCTTCGGGCGGCAACCGTCTTCGCCTGCGTTTCTACGCACCGACCCGTGGCCTGATCGGCTACCAGTCGGAACTGTTAACGGATACGCGCGGCACGGCGATCATGAACCGCCTGTTCCACGACTACCAGCCCTACAAGGGTGTGATCGGTGGCCGCGTCAACGGCGTGCTGCTCGCCAACGCTCCCGGCGAAGCCGTCGCTTATGCGATGTTCAACCTGGAAGACCGCGGCCCGATGATCATCGATCCGGGCGAAAAGGTCTATGCCGGCATGATCATCGGCATTCATACGCGCGATAACGACCTTGAAGTGAACGTCCTGAAGGGCAAGCAGCTCACCAACATCCGCGCCGCCGGCAAGGACGAAGCCGTCAAGCTGACGCCGCCAATCCGCATGACGCTTGATCGCGCTCTTTCCTGGATCCAGGAAGACGAACTGATGGAAGTGACACCGAAGAATATTCGTCTGCGCAAGATGTATCTCGACGCAAACGATCGCAAGCGCTTCGAAAAGTCCAAAGCGGCTCTCTGAGAGCGTAATGCATGTCGCCCGGAAGTGTGAAGCGGTTCCGGGATAACGACATGCATAAATAAAGAGCTTTAAAAACAACGTTTGAAACCCCGGCCTTCGTGCCGGGGTTTTTTGTTGTGCGCCGCGTTGATTCCGACTTGTGACAATCGTTAAAAAAGCGTTAAATTTTAGCTGTCGTCCACATATCAAGTCTGTGGGCAATCGATCACGATGCGCTGGGCGCATATGGTTAATTGCCCTTGGCGGGACCAGAGTAAACGTTATGAAGACGTTGTCGATCGATGTTCGGCGGGCCGAACCCAACGATGCCCGAGCCATATCGGAAACCCACAGGCTCGCCTGGCAGCACACTTATGCAGGCATTATTCCGCATCGCGCGCTGACGCAGATGATCGAGCGGCGCGGTGAAAACTGGTGGCGCAAGGCAACGCGTGGACCGGCGACGTTGCTGGTTCTCGATGTCGCCGGAACCGTTGCCGGCTACGCGACGCTCGGCCTCAACCGCGCCCGGGCGCTGCCGCAGGAAGGCGAGATTTACGAGCTTTACCTTCGTCCGGAATATCAGGGCATCGGTCTCGGCCGGATGCTGTTCGGCGAGGCGCGCCGGCTGCTGAAGTCGCTCGGCTGCAACGGGCTGGTCGTCTGGTGCCTTGAGGAAAACGAGACCGCCGGCCGCTTCTATCGTCATCACGGCGGTGTCGATTTCTGCGAAGGCATGGAAAATTTCGACCACAGGCAGTTGAAGAAGATCGGCTTCATCTGGAACTGACGGGGTTGGTTGCGACCGCCTGTTTTCCCATTTGAAAGTTTGAGCATTTTGCGCCGGTGCCATCACGCATCGGTGATCTCAAATGTTGCGTTGCCACATGAAACTGATTATCTGGCTGCGATCAATTCAACCTCGCGGGAGTTTCCTATGCGCATCGACGCCATTTCAATCGGTAATAATCCACCTGAGGACGTCAACGTTATCGTCGAGGTTCCGGTCGGTGGCCATCCCATCAAGTATGAGATGGACAAGGAAGCCGGCACGCTGGTCGTCGATCGTTTCCTCTACACGCCGATGACTTATCCGGGCAATTATGGTTTCGTACCGCATACGCTGTCTGAGGACGGCGACCCGATCGACGTGCTGATCGCCAGCACCCGCCCGCTGGTTCCCGGCTGTGTCATCAATGTGCGTCCGATCGGGGTCCTGAAGATGGAAGATAATTCCGGCAAGGACGAGAAGATCATCGCCGTGCCGTCGCCGAAGCTGACGCTGCGTTATGAGAAGGTGAAGGACTACACCGATCTTCCCGAGATCACGCTGAAGCAGATCGAGCACTTCTTCGAGCACTACAAGGATCTGGAGCCCGGCAAGTGGGTGAAGATCTTCGGTTGGGGCGATTCCAAGGAAGCCGGCGAACTCATCCTCGAAGCCGTCGAGCGCGCCAAGAAGAAGGGCTGATCGCTCAGCGCATAGAGCGTCCTTAGCGCATCCAGCGGATGCGCGGCGTTCTAACTGAAAAGCACTTCTAGTTTTTTTGCCAAATCCTCCGGGTCGCCTTCGATCCGGAGGATTTTTTTGCGCGCGGTGTCGCCGGAGATGAGGCTGACGCTGGTTTTGGGGATGCGCAGCGATCCGGCGACCAGACGGATGAGGGCCTTGTTGGCCTTGCCTTTTTCCGGCACGGCAGTGACGCGCGCCTTCAGATGGGTTTCGCCGCCCTTGCCATCCGCCTCGATGCCATCGATCGCATCACGCCCGCCATTCGGCGTCAGCCGGACGGCGAGGCGCAGATGATCATTGAAAAGACTCCAGGGACGGCTCAAGCGACCAGCGGGTAGACCGTGGTCCAAAGCAAGGTGCGCAGGAAGAAGATGATCAGCAGCAGGATGATCGGCGAAATGTCGATGCCGCCAAGGTTCGGCAAAAAGCGGCGGATCGGCTTCAGCACCGGTTCGGTGACATTATAGAGGAATGTGCCGACCGAATTGACGAACTGATTGCTGGAGTTGATGACGTTGAAGGCATAGAGCCAGGAAAAAACGGCACTGCCAATCAGGATCCAGGTGTAAATATTCAAAGCCAAATCAATGGTTTGAAACAGCGCAAACATCGTCGTCTCCAATTCGTTGTTGACAGACATGTAGACATTGGCGACTAAACGAGCAAGTGCCGTGTGGAAACACGCGGTGAATCATGTTTAACGGGCTGCCTTGCCGCAATTCCGGCGCGCCCGTCTCCTCGGAAAACACCCATGTCGTTTTCGCCTACCGGAGACCGTTTTGCCGCGTTCCGGCATTCGTCCTACACGCGGTTCTTCTTCGCGCGGTTCCTGCTTTCCTTCTCGCAGCAGATCGTCAGCGTCGCCGTCGGCTGGCAGATGTACGACCAGACGGGCAGCGCAATCTATCTCGGCCTGATTGGCCTTGTGCAGTTCCTGCCGTCGCTGCTGCTCATGCTCGTCACCGGTTCGGTGGCCGACCGGTACAATCGCCGGGCGATTGCGGCCCTCTGCTCGCTGGTGAGCGCGCTCTGCACGCTGGCGCTGCTTGTCATGACGGCGATGGGAACCTTCACGCCCCTGCCTGTTTTCGCGGTGCTTTTGATCTTCGGCATCGAACGCGCCTTCATGTCGCCGGCGGTGCAGTCGCTGGCTCCCAATCTCGTGCCGGAGCAGGATCTCTCCAATGCGATCGCCTGGAATTCGTCGTCCTGGCAGCTCGCAGCAATCACCGGGCCGGTGCTCGGCGGTCTGCTCTACGGCGTCAGCGCACCGACCGCCTATACGGTGGCGGTGATCTTTTCGGTGCTCGGTGCGGCTCTTCTCTACATGATCCCGAAACCGGTGCAGAAGACGACCGGCGAGACCAAGAGCTGGGCGATGATCCTTGGCGGCTTCAGTTTCATCCGCGCCGAAAGGGTGGTGCTCGGGGCGATCTCGCTCGATCTCTTTGCCGTGCTGCTCGGCGGCGCAACCGCACTGATGCCGATCTTCGCCCGCGATATCCTGACCCTCGGCCCCTGGGGCCTCGGACTGCTGCGCGCCGCACCGGGACTTGGCGCCATCGTCATGGCGATCTTCCTTGCCGCCTATCCGCTCAAGCACCGCGCCGGCATCTACATGTTCATCGGCGTTGCCCTGTTCGGCGTCGGAACGATCATTTTCGGGGTCTCGACCAATACCGAAGTCTCGATCGCGGCGCTGGCGCTGATGGGGGCGGCCGACATGGTGTCGGTCTATGTCCGCGAGAGCCTGATTGCGCTCTGGACGCCGGATCAGCTGCGCGGCCGCGTCAATGCAGTCAACATGGTCTTCGTCGGTGCTTCGAACGAACTCGGAGAATTCCGGGCGGGCACGATGGCATCGATCTTCGGCGCTGTGCCGGCGGTCGTTATCGGCGGGATCGGAACTCTGGCGGTGGCGGCGATCTGGGCTTCGAGTTTCCCGAAATTGCGGCGGATCGATACGCTCGACGCGCCCAGCACGTGAGATAGCGCATGCTGCCGTATATACAGGTCTCTACGCAGGAAGCGTGATCGGGGAGGCGGCCTTTGCCGTCTTGCCTTCGAAGACAATATCGAGGAATTCGTTCAGCCAGGCTTTCAGCGGCGCGTCGAACAGCATGCGGCCTTCGAGGTGTTCGCGGCCCTGCTGGGCGTTCGGCAGAATGAAGCGATGCGCGCCATGCACCACCCAGCGGTGCATCATCACCCGGGTCAATTCGGCGTGGAACTGCAGGCCCCAGGCGTTACCGTCGTAGCGGAAGGCCTGGTTCGGATAAGCATCGCCTTCGGCCAGAAGGTGGGCGCCGTGCGGCAGCTCGAAGCCCTCGCGATGGAAATGATAGACCATCTTCGGCCAGTGCATCAGCAGGCGGCCTTTCTCGGTCGGGCGCAGCGGGTACCAGCCGATCTCCGTCGAGCCGTCGGTATTCGGCTGCACCTTGCCACCGAGATGGTGCACCAGCATCTGCGCGCCGAGACAGATGCCGAGGTAAGGGCGTTTTTCCCGCAGCGGAACGTCGATCCAGCCGATTTCCTTCTTGACGAAGTCATCGGGATCATTGGCGCTCATCGGCCCGCCGAAGACGACGGCGCCGGCATGGTCTTCGAGCGTCGCCGGAAGCGGCTCGCCGAGAACCGGGCGACGGATATCGAGGCGGTAGCCCTTTTCGACAAGCAATTGGCCGACACGGCCGGGGCTCGACCGCTCCTGATGCAGGACAATGAGGATCGGGCGCCGGTCGCGGTTGGGGTTTTGCTCAGTCGGTGTCATCTTGCGCAACCCGGACATCTGTGACCCTGGCGGCGGCCTCCTGCCGCTTCTGGATGCGCTCGCGCGAGGAGACGCCGAGCAGATCGGCGATGCGCCAGATCACATGGTCTTCCATTTCGCTGCGTTCGCCGTCGGCATAGACGATGTCCCAGAGAATGCCGATCAGCTCCAGCCGTTGCTCGGTATTGAGATGGCGTTTCAAGTCGGCGGTGAAGCGATAATAGTCGACGGCGGTGCTTTCGGCCTCAAGGCCGGCGGCGATCAGTGCATCGAGCTGCTTGCCATCGAGTGCATACTGCTCCTTCAACAGCTTGCGCAGCCGCTTCTTCTCGCTGGCTTTGATCTGACCGTCGGCCTCCATGACCTGCATACAGAGTGCCGCCACCGCGATGCGCGGATCATCGGGGGCAAAGCCTTTCTTCGGGTGGTCGGCGGTAAGATTCTGGAAGAATGCCTGAAAGCGTTCGAACATGCGGTTTTCGTTCCATTTCAGAAAAGGCGGAGCCGGGTCTTGGGTTCCTGTTCCACCCTGGGATCGCGAACGCCGGGATCATCCGGCCGGCCGCCAAAGAAAGGTTTTGTCTCGCCCGGTGCGGGCGCTTTTTCGCTGACGGATTCGGCGGGCTTCGGTTTTGCCGGTGCCGGCGTCGGGCGTGCCGCCTCGGCAATCGTCGCGGCGCGTTCCAGTTCGATGATGCGATGGTCGTTGACCGGGCTTTCCGGCCTGACGTCGCGCAGCGGCGGCAGTGTCTTCAAAGCGGTTTCGATCGAGGCGGGCGCCGAGCCGTCCTCGAGCCGACCTTCGACCTGGCCGAACGGCGCCTTCCATTCGAAGGCGTCCAGGCGGCCGGTCACCGGCGATACCGGCAGCCATTTGTCGGATACGAAGCCGTCTGCCACCCAGGCCGGATCGCGCGGTGCCTTGAGCGCCTGGGCCAGCCAATGGCGCACCCGGCCCTGGTCGCCAGTTTCGGCTTCTTCGATGTCGGCCAACAGCAGGAAGGCGGCTTCACGCGGCTGCATGCGCGCTGCCGCTTCCGCCTTGGAGCGAGCCTTGGCGAATTCCTGCGCGTCGAGCGCTGCCTGGGCGACGACGAGAAGGGATTCGACGTTGTTCGGGCGCAGCCCTTCCAGCCGTTCGGCGCGCTTCAGCCGGTCGAGCGTGGAATCACCACTGCGGGCCCTGACATAAGCTTGGCCGATCTCAGGATGCGGTGCCGATTTCCATGCCTGTTCGAGGATCGAGGCGGCCTTGCGCACACCGCCTTCGCGAAACAGCGCCTTGGCGGCAATAAGGGCTGCCGGAATGAAATCGGCGGCGAGCTTCAGTGCCTGCAACGCGTCGTCGCGGGCACCGGTCGGATTGTTTTCGAGCATTTCGCCGGCGCGCGCCGTCAGCAGGACGGCGTGCAGACGGTTGGCTTCGGCCTTTTCGACGACGCGGGCGGCCTTCTGTTGTTCGAGGAGGCCGATGGCATCGTCCCAGCGGCCGGCCTGGCTGCGATACTCGAGAGTCGCCTGTGCGGCCCAGGGCAGATAAGGCGCGTTGTCGGCAGCCTTTTCGGCATATTGGCGGGCGGCCTCGTTGGCCCCGAGACGGCGCGCCTCCAGATAAAGGCCGCGCAGGCCGAGTTCGCGTGTCTCGGGATCGTTGGCCATCGCCTCGAACTTGGCGCGTGCCTCATCATGGCGGCCCTCGATCAGGGCCGCCTGGGCTTCGAGCAGGTTGATCAGCGGCTCCTGGTCGGCGCGGATGAGACCGCGTGAGCGGGCGGCCATCTTGCGGGCAAGCAGCGCATTGCCGGCGCCGGCGGCGATCAGCCCGGTCGACAGCGCCTGATAACCACGGTCGCGCTTGCGGGCGCGGAAATAACGCGTCACCGAATGCGGCGAGGTCCAGACCAGGCGGACGAACCACCAGCCGATCATCACGGCGGCGATCAGAGCGATGATCGCACTGGCAGCGACGATCAGCTTCGTCTGGTAGATCTGGCCCTCCCAGATCAGCGAGAGGTCTCCGGGACGATCGGCGAGCCAGGAGAAGCCATAGGCGAGAAGCAGCACGAAGAGGGCGAAGACGACAAGGCGGATCAGCATGGTCTCATCCCTCCTTGCCGGTGCCGGAAACCGCTTTCGACAGCGCCCCGCCGACCAGTTCCTCGACGCGGATACGCGCGTCGAGAGATTGCTTGAAGGCGGTGGAAGCCTGTTTGCCGGGAGCCGGCAGGTTATTCCATTCGGCAGTAGCGCCCGGCAGGTCGCCGATCTTCACTTTATCCTCCAGGCGGGCGGCGACGGCTTCGACGCTTTCGCCCTCGATATTGCCGACGGGACGGACACTCACCAGCGACTTGGCGCTCGACATCAACCGGTCCGACCAGCTCTCGTTCGGATCCGGCTGGTTGACGGCTTCGACGATCGCGGTGGCGACATCTGGAACCTGACGCACGAGTTCAGCGCGCGAGGGAATGCCGGTCTCGGCAAAGGCGCGCAGGTCAGCGACCGCAGGATCGTCGGGTGCGACACCGGCGAAGGTATCGAGTTCGGCCAGGAACGGCCCACCGCGATCGATCGCCGCCTTGAGGGCGGCAGCTGCGATCGCCCGGGCAACGGCGACATCCTCGCGCGGCGCGTTCAGCTTCTTTTCTGCCTCTTCGAGGCGCTTGGCGATATCGGCGCCGCTCGTCGTCTGCTGCTCGGAAGATTGGGAAAGTGTGGCGCGCAACTGGTCGACCTGACCGGTCAGTTCCGCAATCTTCTGGTTGAGTGACTCGACATTTGCCGAATTGGCCGGTGCGGCGGCTACCGGGGCCTTCGCCGCCGTTTCCAGCGCGGCGACGCGCTGCTCAAGCGCACCATCATCCGTGCTCGCCGGATTGGCGGCAAGGTTGGCGACGGCCTGTTTCAGTCCGTCGATCTCGCCGGAAAGATCGGCAGTCTGCGGCGAGGTCGTCTGCGGCGCGGAAGAGCCGCCCGGGAGGTAACCGGCATATTGGATGGCGCCGGCGCCAAGCAGCGCCACGAGGCCGCCGACGATGCCGGCGGCAATGAGACCGGAGGTGGCGGCGCTCTTCGGCGCGGGCTGTTCGGCAGGCGTGAAGGAAGGTTCCGGGGCTACCGGTTCCTCCTCCGGCGCATCCATCGCCGGTTTCTCTTCATATTCGGCATGCGACCCAGTGTCGGTTTCGGGCGGCGGGCCGACATCGGCGGTGCTGTCGGCATCGCCGGTTTCATGGTCCACCGGTTTTTCGGTATCGGCTGCGGAGGCGAATTCCTGTGCATCGAGGTCGATCGTGACCGGCTCGTCGGCGCTCTTCGAATGGCGTGGCGGGTTTCCCGATACCATGAGGTCCTCTTTATCCTGCATTGCAACGAAACTAGACAGTGATGCCAGTTAAGGGAAGAGGTTAGATCAAATTTGGGCGGCTAAAGCCTTCAAAGCAGCGACAAAAGGCTTTTCTCATCCGTCGTTGGCGAAATCATTACGCTTTTTCTCAGAGCCGCGGGAATCGCTTCCGCTACCGCTTCGCTGAGGCAGATAAGGCGGATTCCGCTGTCCTCCGGCAGAGCCGATCGCAGTTCCGGCACGCGAAAGAAATCCTCGGCCGTCTGCCGGGAATAGAAGAGTATGACCTCCGGCCTCCGGCCTGAGAAAATCGCTCCGATCTCTGCCGGGCCGGGGGCGACCGGCTGCATGCGATAACATTCGGCGACGGAAAAGCGGATGCCGCGTTGGCGCAATCCTGCTTCGAAAGTTTCGGCGCGCGGCAAGCCGGCAAGATAGAGCAATTCGTCCGCTTCCCGCGCCGCGACGAGATCGGCGAGATCGCGGCCGTTGCCCTTGGATGAAGCGACCGATCGGAAGCCGAGCTTGCGCGCTTCTTCCGCCGTCGTCTCGCCGACGGCGAAAAGCGGGCGGGCAAGATGCGGACGAAGCTGCTCTTCGAGAGCGGCAACGACCCTGATAGCTTCGGCGCTGGTCACTGCGATTGCGCCGCTGGTTCTAGCCAACGCGGCCGCGGCTGCCGCGCTGTCGTGCAGGGGCCGACGCAGCGGCAGCAGCAGCGGCTCGTGGCCCATATCGCGCAGACGTTGTGCGGTTTTCGTCGCCGAATGCGCGGGGCGGGTGACGAGCACGCGCATGGCCGCGTCAGTGCCAATCGTCGAAAAAGGCGCTGCCGGCCCTTGCGCGAACGTCCTGGCCGGCGCGGGTGCCGAGGGCTGCCGCATCGCGGCGGTGGCCGTCGGTGGTCACCGCATGCTGGCTGCGGCCGTCAGGCGTGATGATAAGGCCGGAGAAGCGGATCAGGTCGCCTTCGCAGACCGCATAACCGCCGATCGGCGTGCGGCACGAGCCGTCGAGAGCGGCGAGAAAGGCACGTTCGCAGGAGACGGTATCGAAGGTCGGCGCGTCGTTGACCGGTGCCAGCAGATCGTCGATCCTGGTATCACCGATGCGGCTTTCGATGCAGATCGCTCCCTGCGCCGGCGCCGGCGGGAAGGTGTCGGGATCGAGGATATCGGTCAGCACCTCGACCTTGCCAAGGCGCTTCAGGCCGGCAAGCGCCAGCAGGGTCGCATCGACCTGACCCTCTTCGAGCTTGCGCAGGCGCGTTTCCACTAGGCCGCGGAAGGTGATGACATTGATATCCGGCCGCATGCGGCGGATCAGCGCCTGGCGGCGCAGCGACGACGAACCGACGGTGGCGCCATGCGGCAGGTCGATCAGTTTGCGCGCGGTGCGGCCGATGACGGCGTCGCGGATATCTTCGCGCGGCAGATAGGCGGAGAGATAAAGCCCCTCGGGTAGCTTCGTCGCAATATCCTTGGCGGAGTGCACGGCAAAATCCAGCTCGCCGGCAACGAGCTTCTGCTCAATTTCCTCGGTGAAGAGGCCCTTGCCGCCGATCTCGGCCAGCGAGCGGTCGGTGATGCGGTCGCCCTTGGTTGTCAGCACGACGATCTCGAACATGTCCTCGGGTAGATGATGCGCCGCCATCAGCCTGTCGCGGGCCTCATGCGCCTGGGCAAGCGCCAGCGGGCTGCCCCGCGTGCCGATCCGGAAAGGTTTTGTTTGCATCCGCTCTATTCCGTTGTTACCGGAGTTCTCGTAAACGGGTTTCCATCCCATCGCAATCAACGAACAGGCTTCATGGTTCCCTTTCTGCGCATCCTTGGCATCGAAACGAGCTGCGACGAGACCGCCGCCGCCGTCGTCGAGCGCGATGCGGAAGGGCATTCCAACGTGCTGTCGGATGTCGTGCTTTCCCAGCTCGACGAGCATAGCGCTTATGGCGGCGTGGTGCCGGAAATCGCCGCGCGTGCCCATGTCGAGGCACTGGACGAGCTTATCGAGGAAGCGCTGAAGCGCGCCAATGTGTCGCTGGCCGATATCGACGCCATTGCCGCGACGTCGGGACCTGGGCTGATCGGCGGGCTGCTTGTGGGGTTGATGACCGGCAAGGCAATCGCCAGGGCAGCCGGCAAGCCGCTTTATGCGGTCAACCATCTCGAAGGTCATGCGCTGACGGCGCGGCTGACGGACGGGCTCTCCTTTCCCTATCTGATGCTGCTCGTCTCCGGCGGCCATACCCAGCTCATCCTGGTGCGCGGCGTCGGAGAGTATGAGCGCTGGGGCACGACGATCGACGATGCGCTCGGCGAGGCCTTCGACAAGACGGCAAAGCTGCTCGGCTTGCCGTATCCCGGCGGCCCGGCGGTGGAACGGATGGCGCGGAACGGCAATGCCGATCGCTTCGCTTTTCCGCGACCACTGGTCGGCGAGGCACGGCTCGATTTCTCCTTCTCCGGGCTGAAGACGGCGGTGCGGCAGGCGGCGCAGGATATCGCGCCGCTCAGCGATCAGGATGTGGCGGATATCTGCGCGTCGTTTCAGAAGGCGATCTCGCGCACGCTGAAGGACCGCATCGGCCGCGGCCTGCAGCGGTTCAAGACGGAATTTGCGGCGGCATTCCCAGCGACTGGCCCAGCGACTGGCGAGAAGCCGGCACTGGTCGTTGCCGGCGGTGTCGCTGCCAATCTCGAACTGCGCGGCACGCTGCAGGCGCTATGCGACAAGAACGGCTTCCGCTTCATCGCGCCGCCGCTGCACCTCTGCACCGACAATGCGGTGATGATTGCCTGGGCAGGACTGGAGCGGATGGCGACCGGAGCCGCGCCGGATGCGCTCGACGTCCAGCCGCGTTCACGCTGGCCGCTCGATTCCCATGCGCAAACGCTGATCGGTTTCGGCAAGAGAGGGGCCAAGGCATGAGCGAAAACATCGCCGTCGTCGGATCTGGGGCTTTCGGCACGGCGCTCGCCACCGTCATCGCCCTTGCCGGCCGTAGCGCGGTGACGCTCGTCGGGCGTAATCCGTCGCTGATGGCCGATCTGAAGGCAGAACGGCTGCATGATGCGGTGCTGCCCGGTATTCTCCTGCCCGATACGCTGAAATTTGCCGCCGAGGCGGAGGCGATTGCCGACGCCTCCATCGTGCTTTTTGCGATGCCGTCGCAGGCGCAGGCCGATGCGGCGCGGCAATACGGCCCCTATCTTTCCAAGGATGCCGTTGTCGTCACCTGCGCCAAGGGTATCGAGCGGGCAACCGGCAATCTTCTGACCGACATGCTGGAACGGGAATTGCCGGACCATTCCGTCGCCGTGCTTTCCGGTCCGGGTTTTGCCGCCGATATCGCCAAGGGCCTGCCGACGGCGATGGCGATTGCGGCTGAGGATATGGAGGTCGCCGAACGGCTCGCACAGGCGATTTCCGGCCGGACCTTCCGGCTCTATGCCTCCAGCGACCGCGTCGGCGTGCAGCTCGGCGGCGCGTTGAAGAATGTGCTGGCAATTGCCTGCGGCATCGTCGAAGGCGGCGGCATCGGCGATTCCGCGCGTGCGGCGCTGATTGCGCGCGGGCTTGCGGAAATGTCGCGTTTCGTCGTCGCCAAGGGCGGCCAGGCCGATACGGTGCGCGGGCTTTCCGGCCTTGGCGATCTGGTGCTGACGGCAACGAGCCATCAATCGCGCAACCTGCGCTTCGGCATAGCGCTCGGGCGCGGCGAAAAGGCCGATCCGCTGCAGGGCGCGCTGGTAGAAGGTGCGCTTGCCGCCTCCGTCGCCTCGCGGCTTGCCGCAGAGCTTGCGGTCAGCATGCCGATTACAGACGCCGTTTCCGCCATCATCGACGGCAGGCTCAATATATCAGAGGCGATAGAGCAACTGATGACGCGTCCGATCACCACCGAATAGGAGACAGACATGCTTTTCGCCCTTCTTTGCAAGGACAAGCCGGGACATTTGAACGTGCGCATGGAGACGCGTTCGATACATGTCGAGTATCTGAACGGGCTGAACGCCGAGGGAACGCTGAAGATCGCCGGTCCATTTCTCGATGACGAGGGCAAGGCCTGCGGCAGCCTGATCATCGTCGACGCTGAGACGAAAGAGGCAGCGCGGGCGCTTGCCGATGCCGATCCTTATGCCAAGGCCGGACTGTTCGAAAGTGTCGACGTCAAGGCCTACAACTGGGTCTTCAACAAACCGGAGGCGTGAGCATGGCGCACTGGCTCTACAAATCCGAACCCGCCTCCTGGTCGTGGGAGCAACAGAAGGCTGCCGGCGAAAAGGGCACGGAATGGACGGGCGTTCGCAACTATCTGGCGCGCAACAACATGCGGGCGATGCAGATCGGCGACAAGGGCTTTTTCTACCATTCCAATGACGGGCTTGAAGTCGTTGGCATTGTCGAAGTCTCAGCGCTGTCGCAGCCCGATTCCACCGCCAAGGGCGACCCGAAGTGGGATTGCGTCCACATTCGCGCCGTCATGGACATGCCGAAGCCGGTGACGCTGAAGGATGTCAAGGCGAGCGAGAAGCTCGCCATGATGGCGCTCGTCACCTCGATGCGGCTTTCGGTGCAGCCGGTGACGGAAGAGGAATATCTCGAAGTCTGCCGCATGGGCGGACTGGACAATCCGCCGCGTTGAAGACCGATCCGGAAGCCTTCATCCGCGCCAATACCAGCCCGATGGCGCCGCCGCACGTGCCGGAGATTTCACTCCATCTGGCGTGCGAGGCGCATGAGCTCTGGTTAAAGACGGAGGAGGAACTGGAAGCGATCGGCCTGCCGCCGCCCTTTTGGGCTTTTGCCTGGGCGGGCGGCCAAGGACTGGCGCGCTACATTCTCGATCATCCGGAGGTGGTGCGCGGCAAACGGGTGCTGGATTTCGCCAGCGGTTCCGGTCTTGTCGGCATAGCGGCTGCTATGGCCGGTGCCCGGGAGGTCACCGCCAATGATATCGATCCCTGGGCGGAGGCGGCAGTCCGGCTGAATGGCGGGGCTAATGAAGTTTCGCTCGGCTTTAGCGGCGCCGATCTGATCGGGCAGGCCGTCGAGGCGGATATCGTGCTTGCCGGCGATGTCTTCTACGACGGCGCTTTTGCCGATGCACTCGTTCCCTGGTTCGCGAAGCTGGCGGACCAGGGAAAGCCGGTGCTGGTCGGCGATCCCGGACGCAGCTACCTGCCTCGGGATCGGCTGGAATTCTGCGCAGCCTATGAGGTGCCTGTGACGCGGGCGCTGGAGGACAGCGAAATCAAGAAGACGACGGTGTGGCGCTTCGTTTCCTAAGTCGGATCGACATTCAGGATTCGATCATTCGCGATCGCCCGGACAAAAAGACGTCAGCCGGCGATCAAAGCGGCTTCATACACCATCGTCGCGGCGGCAAGATCAGCCAACGCCGTTCCGACTGCCTTGTAGAGAGTGATTTCATCGTTGGACGCCCGCGCTGGACTATCCCGACGACACAGCTCGTCAAGTGTCGCACGCACCGCATCCGTAGAAATGACGCCGGCCCTCATCGGCTGAACCAGATCGCCTGCTTCGTGAAGGGCTTCGTGAGTGTCGATATAGACCGATGAGCGCCGAAGCGCCTCGTCATCGGCCTCGCGCATCGCCGGGGTGAAGCCGCCGATCAGATCGACATGGGTGCCCGGCCGTAGCCATTCGCCCCGGATAAGCGGTGCCGTCGCCAGCGTCGCTGCGCTGACGATATCGGCTTGCCGCGCCGCGGTTTCCAGATTCGTAACGGCAGTGGCCTGGAGCCCCTTTTGCCGGAGGCTCTGCACCAGCCGTTCCGCACTGGCGGGATCGATATCCCAGATATCGACATGCGCGATCGGCCGGACGGCGCGGTAGGCATCGGGTATGAGGCTCGCGACGCGACCTGCGCCGATCACCAGCAGACGGCGTGCGTCCTGTCGGGCAAGATAGTCCGCAGCAAGGGCCGATGCCGCTACCGTGCGGCGCGTGGTGATCGTGTTTCCGTCAAGTAGCGCAAGCTGCATCCCGGTCCGGCCATCATAGAGCATGTAAGTCGAGGTCAAACCGGGAATGCCGCGTACCGTGTTGCCGGGAGAGACGGTAACGATCTTGATGCCAAGGTAGCGCTCCGACCGGTGCGTTTCATGCCAGGCCGGCATCAGAAGCAGCGTCGCATCCGGCTCGCCGCTATTGGCTATCGTGTGGTGATGCCGTACCGGCACAACACAGCCTTCGGCAAATGCTTGCCGCAGGGTCGCGACCAGCGCGCCGAATGGTAGGAACTCGCCGGTTGTCTGGGCATCGAGAAGACGGATTTGTGTGTCGGTCATTGAAGCGATCTCTCAGTAAGTTTTGACTGCTGGATAAAGCGAGTTCTGTGTGACTGAACGAGAGCAGCGCCTGAGCCGCGTCGCTGCTCGCGGCGCGCTATCTTTTCAACCGGGATCGGCTCTTTGGACACTCCGTTGCGATCGGAATGCGGAGCAACTCGGCACCGCTCAGCAAAACGCAGCTTTCTTCTCCAGAATTCTGGCGTATTGCGTAAGCGGATAGCACAGGGCGAAGAAGATCAACGCGACGAGACCGTAGACCTTGAAAGGTTCGAAGGTCGCGTTGTTGATGGCGTTCGCGGTTTTCAGCAGTTCTTCGAAGCCGAGGATCGAGGCCAGTGCGGTGCTCTTGATCAACTGGACCAAGAACCCGACAGTCGGCGCGCGCGTGATCCGGAAAGCCTGCGGCAGGATGACAAGGCGAAGTTCGAGGAGACGATGCAAGCCCAGGCTGGCTGCGGCGTCCCATTGCCCGCGCGGCACCGCCTCGACGCCGCTCCGCCAGATTTCCGCAAGATAAGCGCTAGCATAGAACGTCAGGCCGCAGACGGCGGCGGTCCATGACTCGATCCGGAAGCCGACCATCGGCAGGCCGAAAAACATCAAAAAGAGCTGCATGAGGAGCGGCGTTCCCTGAAACAGGGCAATGTAGCCGGACGCGAAGCTGCGCGACCAGCGCGTTTTCGATATCCGTGCAGACAGGATCGCCAATCCAACGATGGCGCCGCCGGCAAAGGCTGCGAGCGAAAGCAGCAGGGTCCAGCGTGTCGCGAAGACAAGATTGCGCAGAATGTCCCAGAAGGTGAACTCAATCATGCCAGACCGGCTCCCAGAAAACGGCGTTTCCCGGCGAAAAGGAGCCGGCGAAGTGCGGCGGACATCGAAAGGTAGATCAACGTCGCCACCAGATAGGTCTCGAAGGAACGGAAAGTGCGCGACTGAAGCAGATCGGCCTCCTGCGCCAGCTCGCGGACTGATATTTGCGAAACCACCGCCGATTCCAGCATCATGATGATGATCTGGCTCGTCAACGCCGGGAAAATGATGGCAATCGCTTGCGGCATGATGATTTTGAAGAACACCAGCCGGGGCCTCAGGCCGAGTGCCTGCGCAGCCTCCTTCTGGCCTCTCGGTATGGCATCGAGCCCGGCCCCGACCACCTCGATCGTGTAGGCCGCCATATTGAGGGTCATGGCAAGAACTGCGGCAGAGATCGGATCGAGGCGAATGCCGAGGCTGGGCAAGCCAAAGAAGATGAAGAACAGCTGCACCAGGAATGGCGTATTACGCATGACTTCCACATACAGGCCGACGACCTTGCGCAACCATGGATAAGGTCCCCGGCGCGCGGCCGCGCCGAGAATGCTGAGAACGATCCCTAGGACCGATGTGGAGGCCGTCAGTGCAAGCGTCGTGCCTGCGCCATAAGCCAAAGCTCCCATTCCGTCCCAAAGCCAATTGAAATCGAGGCTGTATCTCATCGTTTGTCCTTTGGAGCCGGATGATCTGGGCCGGGTCGGCCCGAAATCTCGATCCGCCTCTCAATCAAAGAATTGGAGCATGACTCCACCGGAATCGCTTACAGCTTTCGGCATCACGCTCTGGCGAGTGGGAGGCCGTCCTCGTCAGTCCTTCAGGTTTTCAGGGTTGAGCGGCGCTTTCAGCCAGCTCTTCGAGCTTGCGTCGAGAGAACCATCGGAGATCATTGCGGCGACGCTGTCATTGACAGCCTTCTTCAGGCCTTCCTCGCCCTTGCGGAGCGCGATGTGCGAGGGGGAGCTAAGGAGCTGGAACTTCTGCTCCGGCTTCAGCTCGTCCTGTCGTGCCAGAACCTGCGCACCGACATCATTGCCGACGACCATCAACTGGGTCTGGCCGGATATGAAGGCCTGGATGACCGAATTGTAGTTCTCGAAACGCTGGATCGCAGCCGAGCTAGGGGCGGCGGCCGTCAGCGACGTGTCTTCGAGCGTCCCACGATTGACGGCAACGGTCTTGTCGACAAGGTCTTCCTTGCCGCTCACCTTCAGCGCAGCCGGACCGATGACGGCGATATAGTAGGGGGCGTACGGGGCGGCAAAATCGATAACCTCGGCACGCTCCTTCGAATAGCCGACGCTCATCAGCAGGTCGACGCGATCGTCGTTCAGGTAGGCGATCCTGTTCTGGCCAGTAACGCTCACGAGATTGAGTTTCACGCCGAGGCCGTCGGCGATCTTCTGGGCGACGTCGACGTCATAGCCCTTGATGCTCATATCGGCGCTTGCCGAAGAGAAGGGCGGGAAATCGGAGAAGATGCCGATGTTAATCTCGCCTGCGGCTTTGATATCGGCAAGTTCGTCGGCCTGCGCGGCCCCTGCAAGGATGCCGAACACGGCAATTGCCGCGGTGGCGGTGTAGCGCAATTTCATAAGAGCAGTCATGTCGTTCCCCTTTTTGAGACGTGTTGTGCGGCAGGTGATGGATGGCAGCGGGCACGAGGCACGCTGCCGTTGTGGAGTTGATTCTCAGGTCACCTTTGTCCTGACAGCGGGACTGAACATCGCGAGGCACAGGAGTTCGAACAGGACCTGCGCGGCGATCTGCGCGGTGTTGGTGGTGTTGTCGTATTGCGGCGCGATTTCCACGACGTCGCCGCCGATGAGGTTGATGCCTTTGAAGCCACGCAGTAGGCTCAGAACCTCCCTCGGCTGAAGCCCGCCGACTTCTGGCGTGCCAGTTCCCGGAGCGAAGGCCGGATCGAGGCTGTCCACGTCGAAACTGAGATAGGTTGGACCAGCGCCGACAACCTCGAGAGCCTTTGCGACCACAGCCTTGAGGCCCATCTCCGCCACCTCTTCCGCGTGGATGACGGTCATGCCGGAGGCAAAGGAGAACTCCCAGAGATATTCGCCGCCGCCGCGGATGCCGATCTGGATCGTACGCTTCGGATCGAGCACGCCCGCCAGAACCGCCTCGCGGAAGGGCGCGCCGTGGTGGAACTTAGAGCCCTCATAGGGACCAGCGGTGTCGCAATGAGCGTCGATGTGGATCATGCCTACCGGCTGGCTGGCCGCCAGGCCCTTGAGAATGGCGCCGGAGATCGAATGGTCGCCGCCGACCGACAGCGGGATAACCCCGGTTGCCGCGATCATCCGGTAGCAGGCCTCGATGTCGGCATGGCACTCGGCCAGGTCGAACCGGCTGCGCATCGGCACGTCGCCGACATCGGCGACTGTTAGCCCTCCCATTGGCGCGACTCGCAGAACATGCTCGTAGGGGCCCACACGCTCGATCGCCCGGACGGCCCGCGGCCCCAGCCGCGCGCCGGCGCGATTGGTGACGCCGAGATCCATCGGCACGCCGATCAGAGCTATGTCAAGCGCCTCAAGGACCTCGGGCTGCAAGCCGTTCTCGATGAAACGGGCGTCCAGAAAGGTCGCAGGATCGGCGAAGGGCCATTTGCGGCTGTCGCCGTCCTTGAATACGCTCGCCGCCACGGCGCGGAAGTGCGGATCTTCCATCTCACCGCCTGCAGCGCTGCCGAAGCGCTTTCTCAAGTCTTCCAGAAAATCTCGGTCAATGGTCAAGGCAGGCTCCCGCGGTATTGATGCTGCCATCATCATCGGCGCCACCCGCTTCTCTTGGAACCGCGAAAATTCGAGAGGGGATATAACGATTCTTGATAGCTCGGATCCGCCAAGGCTCCGCGATGCGGGTAGTGCGTTCATCGGGATATTCAGAAAACTTTATAACCCGGCGAGAATTTTCCCACTACCGCGGTTGGCAACCTCCAAGCAGTCTCCGATGCGAACGGTCCAGCAGAGGGCCGACAACAAAGGGGACCTACCATGTTGCACGATATGACACGCCGCCGTTTCCTCGGATCCGCCGCTGCCGCGGGGATTGCCGGCACGATGACCGGGTTTGCGAGATCCGCCGCAGCCGGCAGCGGCAATCTCACCGCCGTTGAATGGGGCGGCGATGTCGTCGAAGCCATGAAGCAGATCGCCGCCGACCAGAATGCGGCGACGTTCAACTGGGTTCTTCATCAGGGCGGCGCGGGCGCGATCCTGCCAAAGATCAAGGCCGTCTGGCCGAATGTCGACTACGACTATGTCGCCGGCTGGGAAGGCTCATTCAACAGTATGGTGAAGGAAGATTGGCTCGAGACCATCAATCCTGCCGATGTTCCCAACCTTGCGAATATTCCCGAGAAAATCATCATTCGTGATGGCAAGGGCAATATCAAAGCGGTCCCACGCGCAGTTGGCGGCATGTATTTTGGATCCCGAACCGACACGGCTCCGATCGCTGTGAAGACCATCGATGATCTGCTCAGCCCCGATCTTAAGGGCGCGATCTGCTGGCCGGGCCCGACACAGAGCATGATGCTCCAGATTGTCGCGCTCGCCCTTCACGCTGGCGGCAGTGAAACGAATATGGAACCCGGGTGGAAGCTCATGAAGGAATTGGCGAAATCCGGCAATATCGGCCGCGTCGCCATCACCGATATCGATTTCACAAATTCGCTGACGTCGGGCGAGACCTCCGTCGGCTTCTTTGCTGAGCCCGGCTGGGCGGCCGTGGCGAAGAACTTCCCGGTTACTCGTTTCACCAAGGACACCAACTTCAGGGCCTTCCTCTACCAGAGCGGTTTCGGCGTACTGAAGAATAGATCGAACACCAAGGCAACGCTCGATTTCGTCAACTTCGCAATCAGCCCGGACATGAATTCGCTCTACGCCAAGGTGGCGGGCGAAGCGCCGTTGAACAGCAAGGCGCTCACGCCCGACAATCTCAAGCATCTGTCCTTCACGTCGGACGAGTTTTCGAGCTTCGTCTATGTGCCGGACTACAATGTCGTTCTCGAACAGCAGGATGCCTGGTCCAAACGCTGGGAACAGGACATCGCCCCGTTGCTCTAAGGCACCTCGCGGCAGGTTATCGAAGGCGCGACGCGGGCTTCGATAACCTCCCTTTCTCGTGGCCCGTAAGGGCGAGGAAAAGGCTGTTCCACCATGACCAAAGCAAAGCGGCAACCCGTTGCCATTTCTATTCCTGATCGCCGAGATGCGGCACTGACGCTCGGGCCAGCCCTCCTGGTGTTCGCATTCGGTTTTCTGTCACCGTTAATCAATCTGGCAATCGAAAGCTTGAAGGAGTTTACGCCGGGGCGCGTCGGCTCCGTTGAAAATGCCGCGGCAACGGTCCAAAACTATTACGAGCTTGCAAACCAGGCGTTTGCGAGTGTCCTGATGACGACCTTCTGGATCGGTGGAGTTGCCGCGATCATCGGTCAGCTTGTGGCATTCCCGCTGGCCTACTTTATCGTGCGGCGCATTTCCCCGCGGATGCGCGCGCTCACCCTCGGCTTTTTGATTACGCTTGTTCTATCCAGCGTCCTGATCAAGACATACGCGATCGAACTGACCTTCGGGTCGGTCGGCATCTTCCGACCCCTCCTCCTGACACTTGGCTTTTCGCCCAACAGCCGCGAATATATTAATATCGTCGTTACTGCGGGTCTGGTTCACTCGATTATACCGGTCGCAACGCTCACGCTGATTGGCGCGATGCAATCGATCGATCCGCGTCTGCTCGATGCAGCCCAGTCGCTCGGCGCGCCGGGATGGAAAGCCCATCTGTCGATCACACTTCCCCTGAGTTTCCCGGCTCTGATCTCAAGCACGCTTGTCTCGCTGACTTTCGCGATCAGCGCCTTCGTCATTCCCATGGTGCTCGGGAGGGGCCGGGTGCTTTTCATATCGAACGTCATCTACACCCGGTTCAGCGATATCGCCAACTATCCGAGCGGCGCGGCGATCTCGCTCGTCATGCTTGCCGCAGCCTTGGCGGTCGTCGCTGTCATAACGTTTGCGCAGGCCTGGAAGGTTTCCCGATGAGCAGACAGTCTCTTGCAGCGCGAACCGGAGACCGGATCGCCGTTTCCCTCGCCTACGGTGTCATCGGCCTTGGATTGGCGTTCCTCGCCATCCCGTTGGCGATAACATGCCTCATGGCTTTCGACGCCAGGACCTACCTCGGTCCACTGCCGCCACCTGCCTTGTCGCTTCACTGGTTCGAACGGCTCGTCTCCCAGGCGGATATCCTTACCAGCCTACGCACCAGCCTCATTTTGGCGGTACTCACGACGGTTCTGTCCGTCACGGTCGGAACTGCGGCGGCTGTCGGCCTTGCCCGGGGCAATTTTCCAGGAAAGGCAGCGCTGACTTCGGCCTTTCTCTCGCCACTCATCGTTCCGCCGGTCGTCATTGGATTCGGCCTCCTGCTTTTCCTTTCCAAGGCCGGTATTACAAATGGTATGGCGCGCCTGCTTCTCGGCCACGTGATCGTGACGTTGCCCTATTGCATAAGGACCAGTCTCGCCAGCCTTCTCGGCAGCGACCAACGATTGACGGAAGCCGCAATGGTTCTCGGCGCCACCGAGCGCCAGGCCTTCTGGACCATTACCCTGCCGCTCATGCGGACGGGCGTTGTCACCGGTGCGATCTTCGCCTTCGCAATTTCTATAGATGACGTATCGATCAGTCTCTTTCTGAGCGATCCGTCCGCAACGACCTTGCCTGTTACGCTGGTCAGCAACATGCGCGCGGCTTTCGATCTGACGATCGCTGCGGCGGCCGTGGTCCTGATTGCCGTCACCGCGTTGCTGATCGTTGTGCTGGACAGTGTCGTCGGCTTCGACACTGTCGTCGGCCAGGGTTTGTTTCGTTCATGAGGACAATACGATGATTTCTGCCGTGGAATTTCAAGGGGTCAGCAAGCGCTTCGGCGAAACGGTCGCCCTCGGTAATGTCTCCTTCTCGGTGAACCCAGGTGAAACAATCGCACTGCTTGGACCGAGCGGTTGCGGCAAGACCACCATTCTTCGGCTCATTGCCGGGTTCGAGCGCCCCGACAAAGGCTCGATCTTGATCGACGGCGAGCCGATGGCCGGATTGAAACCCTATGAGCGCAATGTCGGGCTGCTGTTCCAGCACTACGCTCTTTTCCCGCATATGACCGTCGAACAGAACATCGGCTATGGACTTCGCCATCGCAACCACCCGCCGGGGCAAATACCTCGCCGCATTGCCGAGATGCTCGAGCTCGTCCGACTCGTCGGTTTCGGACAGCGGCGGCCGCACCAGTTGAGCGGCGGCCAGCAGCAGCGTGTTGCGCTTGCGCGGGCGCTCGCCACCCATCCAAGCCTTGTTCTTCTGGATGAACCCCTGTCGGCCCTCGACGCCAAACTTCGCCATGAGCTGCGCACCGAATTGAAAGATGTGCTCGCCGCGGTCGGCTCGACCGCGATCGTGGTAACCCACGACCAGGAGGAGGCGATGAGCCTGGGAGAGCGCATATTCGTGATGAACCATGGAGCAATCATGCAATCCGGCAGGCCGGATGATGTGTATTGGCGTCCAGACTCGCGTTTCGTCGCGGATTTCATGGGGCGGACGAATTGGATTCGTGGCTCGATTTCGGCCGCAGGCGGAACGGCTCGCAAGTTCCGTTCCGAATCCGGCTGGGAGTTTCCGGTCGCGTCCGCCGGAAGCCTTTCAGGTGCCGCCGAGATTTGCGTGAGGCCGGAAAACGTCGAGATATCATCCGGTGTTCCGGGTGCCGGGGCGGCCATGCCCGGACGCATTGCCGACGTTGTGACACTCGGTGCCTTCAGGCATATCGTTCTGGACCTCGTCAGTGGCGACCGCATAATCTCGGCTTGCCCGAACCGTCCAGACATAGCCTTCGCGCGAGGGCAGGCGATCAGCGTTTCCATTCTCCCCGAGGCATGCGTTCTCTTCGCGCGATAAACTGTTATTGACGGGGCGCAGCTTGCACTGCGCCCCGGCTAAGGATCGCCAGTTGCCGGAAGAACATGGTTCGTCCAATATCCGCTTATAGGCAGAGAGGCCCTCAGCACTCGAGCGCCCCAAACTATGGAATGCGGCTTCTGATGCTTGATCTTGATTCCTATCTGCTTCGTGCATTTCTGACCGTCGCGGAGATCGGCACCGTCAATGGAGCTGCCGTCAAGCTGAATAGAACGCAGGCGGCCGTAAGCATGCAGATCCGCAAGCTGGAGGAGCTTGTTGGTGTTACGCTGTTTTCGCGTTCGTCAAAAGGCCTCGAGCTCACGAGCCATGGGCAGATCATGCTGGCTTATGCCCGCGAAATGGTCGCCCTCAGCGACGAGGTCGAGAAAAGGCTGACAGGCAGGATGATCGAGGACCGCATTCGCCTCGGCGTCGTTGAGGACTTCGCAGCTGGCCACCTGATCGACATTCTTAGTGACTTCAGAGCCCAGAACCCGAAGGTCGAGATCGACATCATTGTCGAGCCGAATCGCCGCCTCGCCAGCCTGTTTGAAGACAGGAAGCTGGATCTGGTGGTTTGCGACATCACCTGCCTCTCACGAAAACCGAACCTGATCTGGACCGAATATTTGATGTGGACGGTCAGATCCGACTTTGTGGCGGACGCGGAAAAACCGCTTCCCATCATTATGTTCGAGGAGGAGTGTCCCTGGACGCTTCCGACGCTTGCGGCTCTGTCCCAGCGGAACATCAAGTGGAAGACGGCATGCGTCGCATCGACGCTCGTGGCCATGGCGACCGCGGTTCGCGTCGGTATTGGTATCGCGCCAATGATGCTCACGACAAAACCGGAGGGCTGCCGGACACTTGACCGATCGGCGGATCTGCCCGGTCCGGTGCGCATCGAGATCGGTCTGTATGCTCAGTCTGAGACGGCCGAAGGCGCGCGCTACCTTGTGGACTTCATTTCGCGGCATACGGCCATATTGTCCAGCTAGAGCCTTTCCTGGTCAGATTGAAGCATTCTGCCGGAGCAGGTTTTCGTCAGGGCAGAGGCGATTGGCGGGGGGCATACCCCTTGGTACGTCCGAGCCGTTCGCCTCTGATCCAGGCTAGAGATGCCCGGCCCACCAGACGCATCGCTTCAGCCAACAGAATGATTCAATCTGGAAAGGCTCTAGGAGCGTTCAGCTTCCATTATATCGGGTCAATTTAAATCCCTCTACCGGAATGGCGAGCGAAGCCCCACAGTGATCGGAAGGGTCGACGGCCCAATCTCAAGCATTCATGGAAGTCTGCGAATACGATAATGGGGCAAGCCAAAGTTGACGAAACTCTCCTCGCAAATGCCGCCTATCTGCCCGGCCAGGTCGCAAACCTCACGAGGGGAGCGAGCGTGACGGCGCAAACCAACGAAATATTGGAGCGCATCAATGACATGCTGCTACGCGAAGGTACCGACAAGTCAGAGATCATTCTCGCCAACATTTGGCTCAGGGACCTTGCCTCATTCGAGGAAATGAACAGAGCCTGGGATGCTTGGATGCCGGATAGCGGAACGCCACGGCGGGCAACGTTTGAGGACAAGAATCTCCCGCCGATGTGCGCCATACGTATTGACATAGCCGCGTCGCGAAAGAGTGAGGCCGGGCAAATTTGAGCCGCCCGCGTTCGTCATCATGCTTTAAGGTCGGATGACGCAGACATTGGCCTCATAGGCGCAGGGATCGTCCTGCACTGCAATATCGATAACCTTCGCCTTCGGTGCCAGTTGCTCAGGCCGTGCTGTGGGATAGAAACCATAGCCGTCGCCGCCGACATAGGTTCCGCCATCAGCCTGATAGACATAGGAAGAGCCGGCATAGGTGTCGCCGCCGTCATAACCCAGGGGCTCGGGTGAGCCGATGACGAAATTGCTGCGCCCGACGCGATTGGTCGCCGCCGATGAAAACTGCTTCAGGAACGGCATCCTGTCTCTGCCGGCCCGACGGCCATAAGCATGATCGAAACGGATACCGCGATCGCGCCAGTTCACGCGTTCGCCGAGAAACAATCCGCCGTGGAAAGCGTGACGATGGCCGGGAAAGCGATGATCGTTATGCCGGTCGCCGGCCGCGGCCGGGAATGCGGCAAGCGCAGACAGGGCAAGCAGGGTGACTGCGGACAGGTTGCGAAACATGGATGCTGGCCTCCGGAATTCCGATCGTTAACAAATCGTTAACGCCAGATTGCGCCAAAAGCCGAAGCTTGTCCATTCAGGCTGCAGAATCGGCACAAATATTGAGCGGAAAAGACCAGTTTCTTTAGCCTGCAAACTTCCAGGTGACGCGAATCGATTAAATTAAAAGCCGACAGCGATTGTGCTTGTCGTCGGCGTTCCTGGTGATTAAACGTCGCAATTGATGCAACGCACACAGAGAATTTGTCATTCGTGTGGTTGACTGAGCATGCTCCGAAATCCGGGAGCGCAGAAAGCCGCCGCGAGGTTCTGATGGCGAACGTGACAAATAACCGGCCCCTATCGCCGCATCTGCAAATTTACAAACCTATTCCCACCATGGTCATGTCTATCGTCCACCGCATTACCGGTGGCGCGCTCTATGTCGGCACGCTGCTGGTCGCCTGGTGGCTGATCGCAGCGGCAAGCGGCCAGGGTTCCTATGACTGGGCCAACTGGGTGCTCGGCAGCCTTGTCGGCAAGCTCGTGCTGCTCGGCTATACTTGGGCGTTGCTGCACCACATGCTCGGCGGTTTCCGCCACTTCATGTGGGACCTCGGCTACGGCTTCGGGAAAGAATTCTCGACCAAGCTCGCCATCGCCAACATCATCGGGTCGCTCTGTCTGACCGTGCTGGTCTGGGTGATCGGCTTCCTCATTCGCTTCTGAAGGTCCTCTCATGGATATGCGCACCCCCCTCGGCAAGGTTCGCGGGCTCGGCTCCGCCAAGGACGGCACGGACCATTTCTGGCGCCAGCGACTGACGGCCGTCGCCAATGTTCCGCTGATCCTGTTTTTCCTCATCTTCCTGCTCACCTATGCCGGCGCGCCCTATGCTGACGTGGTTCGTGCACTTTCGAACCCTTTCGTCGCGGTCATCATGGGGCTAATGGTGATCTCCGGCGTTATCCATATGAAGCTCGGCATGCAGGTCATCATCGAGGATTACGTGCATGGCGAGTTCGGCAAGATCGCGCTGCTGATGCTGAACACGTTCTTTGCGATCGTGATCGCCGGCCTCTGTCTGTTCGCCATTCTGAAAATCGCATTCGTAGGATAAGCTCGATATGGCACCGACCTCACCCGCCCAGAACGGCAAGGCCTATAAATATATCGATCACTCCTACGACGTGATCGTCGTCGGCGCCGGCGGCGCCGGGCTGCGCGCCACGCTCGGCATGGCCGAGCAGGGGTTCCGCACGGCCTGCATCACCAAGGTATTCCCGACCCGCTCGCATACGGTCGCCGCCCAGGGCGGCATCGCCGCCTCGCTGCGCAACATGACGCCCGATAGCTGGCAGTGGCACCTCTATGACACCGTCAAGGGTTCCGACTGGCTCGGCGACGTCGACGCCATGCAATATCTGACCATGGAAGCGCCGAAGGCGGTCTATGAGCTCGAGCATTACGGCGTGCCGTTCTCGCGCAACGAGGAAGGCAAGATCTATCAGCGCCCGTTCGGCGGCCACATGCAGAATTACGGCGAAGGCCCGCCGGTGCAGCGCACCTGCGCCGTTGCCGACCGTACCGGCCACGCGATCCTGCATACGCTCTACGGTCAGTCGCTGCGCAACAACGCCGAATTCTTCATCGAGTATTTCGCGCTCGACGTGATCATGTCGGAAGACGGCAGCCGCTGCACCGGCGTCGTCGCCTGGTGCCTCGATGACGGCACGATCCATCGTTTCGCCGCCAAGATGGTGGTGCTGGCGACCGGCGGCTACGGCCGCGCCTATTTCTCGGCAACCTCTGCCCATACCTGCACCGGCGACGGCGGTGGCATGGTGGCGCGTGCCGGCCTGCCGCTGCAGGACATGGAATTCGTCCAGTTCCACCCGACCGGCATCTACGGTTCGGGCTGTCTGATCACCGAAGGTGCGCGCGGCGAAGGCGGCTATCTCGTCAACTCCGAGGGCGAGCGCTTCATGGAGCGCTATGCGCCGTCGGCCAAGGACCTCGCCTCGCGCGACGTCGTTTCGCGCTGCATGACGTTGGAAATCCGCGAAGGCCGCGGTGTCGGCAAGAACAAGGACCACATCTTCCTGCATCTCGACCATCTCGATCCGGCCGTGCTGCACGAACGGCTGCCGGGTATTTCCGAGAGCGCCAAGATCTTTGCGGGCGTCGACGTCACGCGCGAGCCGATCCCGGTTCTGCCGACCGTTCACTACAATATGGGCGGCATTCCCACGAACTATTGGGGCGAAGTGTTGAACGCCGACAGTGCCAATCCGGAACGGATCATCCCCGGGCTGATGGCGGTCGGTGAAGCCGGCTGCGCCTCGGTGCACGGCGCCAACCGCCTCGGCTCCAACTCGCTGATCGACCTCGTGGTCTTCGGCCGTGCCGCGGCAATCCGCGCCGGCGAGGTGATTGATCGCGCAGCGCCGATCCCCCATCTCAATGTCGCAGCCTGCGACAAGATCATCGACCGCTTCGACGGACTGCGTCACGCCAGCGGCGGCACGCCGACGGCGGAACTGCGCGAGAAGATGCAGCGCGCCATGCAGGAAGACGCGGCGGTGTTCCGTACGCAGGAATCGCTGGAATCCGGCTGCCGGCGCATCTCTGCGATCTGGCAGGAAATGCGCGATATCAAAGTCACCGACCGCTCGATGATCTGGAATTCGGATCTGGTCGAGACGCTGGAGCTGCAGAACCTGATGGCCAACGCCATCACGACGATCTACGGCGCCGAAGCCCGCAAGGAGAGCCGCGGATCGCATGCGCGCGAGGACTATGCCGAGGGTGCATTCGCCGGCCGCGACGACGTCAACTGGCGCAAGCACACGCTTGCCTGGGTGAACGAGGCAGGCGCCGTGAAACTCGACTACCGGCCGGTTCACACCGAGCTTATCGCCGAAGGCATCGATCCGCACAAGATCGAGCCGAAGGCTCGCGTGTACTGATCTCAAGAGGAACCGGACATGGTTGAACTCGCTCTCCCCAAGAATTCTCAGATGCGCGAAGGCAAGGTCTGGCCGAAGCCGGCCGGTGCCAAAAACACCCGCGAATTCCGCGTCTACCGCTGGAGCCCGGATGACGGCCAGAACCCGTCGATCGACACTTTCTACATCGATGTCGACGATTGCGGGCCGATGGTGCTCGATGGCCTGCTTTACATCAAGAACAAGATCGATCCGACGCTGACCTTGCGCCGCTCCTGTCGCGAGGGCATCTGCGGATCCTGCGCGATGAATATCGACGGCACCAACACGCTCGCCTGCACCAAGGGCCTCGACGATATCAAGGGCTCGGTGAAGATCTATCCGCTGCCGCATTTGCCCGTCGTCAAGGATCTGGTGCCTGACCTTACCAACTTCTATGCCCAGCATCGTTCGATCGAGCCGTGGCTGAAGACGGTGTCGCCGGCGCCAGCCAAGGAATGGAAGCAGAGCCACGAGGACCGTCAGAAGCTCGACGGTCTCTATGAATGCATCCTCTGTGCCTGCTGCTCGACCTCCTGTCCGAGCTATTGGTGGAACGGCGACCGCTATCTCGGTCCGGCCGTTCTGCTGCAGGCCTATCGCTGGCTGATCGACTCCAGAGACGAGGCGACCGGCGAACGTCTCGACAATCTCGAGGACCCGTTCCGGCTTTATCGCTGCCACACGATCATGAATTGTGCGCAGACCTGCCCAAAGGGTCTCAACCCGGCCAAGGCGATCGCCGAAATCAAGAAGATGATGGTCGAGCGCCGGGTCTGACCAGCATGCATGCCGTTGGCGGATGAGACGCCTTAGATCTCGAAGCCGTCACGAAGATCAGGTCGTGGCTCGCCTTGGTGCGCGCACAGGGTATCCGTATTGGTACCGGTGCGAGCGTTATTCCGAGATATTGCGGGAGTTCGACAGGGATCCGGACAGAGATCAGCGCGCCCAACACCTTGCTGACAAATTCTATGTGCAGGAAGTTTTGCAGCGGGACAGTTGAACTGTATCGTTTTTTGGTTAGTTGTTGTCACGGGCAATTTATGCGGCTCGACTTGATTAACCAAAGCGAATTACGGTAATCGGACTTGTCTCACGCCCGTTTCTCTGCGGCGCTAGCCGAATTCAGGAGTATGATGATGCAGTTGCGATATGCGATGACAGGTCTGGTGGTTACTCTCGCGCTAGCCGGTTGTCAGCGTACGGCATATGATTACAACTCCGGCTCGAATGCCGGGCCGGCGCCGCTGACGGCGCAGCCGATTCCCTCGGTGCAGGGTGGGCAGCTTCCGCCGGTCAACAGTTCGCAGTTTCCAGCTGCGCCGGCGACGACGGCGCCGATGCCGGGCGCGCAGCCCGGCGCAATGGCCGCAAATGCGCTTGATGTCACCAAGGAATCGATGGTCGGAAGCTGGCGCGTCAATGGCAGCTGCGACATGTTCTTGACGCTGACCAATCTCGGCAGCGGTTCGCGCGGCGGTACGCGCGGCTGCGTCGGCGAGTTGACGGCGATGGGCTCCTGGGAGGTTGCCGGCAAGCAGGTGCTGCTCAAGGACCGTTCAGGCAATCAGCTCGGCAGCGTCTACAAGACGGCTGACAACCGCTTCCAGGGACAGACCAGCACGGGCCAGCAGATCAGTCTCAGCCGGTAAAACGAATCGGCGCGGTAGGCGAACCGGCGCGGTAAACCACCGGCGGGCCTCCGCCGATGTCTGACAGGCGGATATGCCCTCATGCAGCCAATGCCCGATTATGCGCTCAGCGTCTGCGAACAGCTCAAAGCCCTGACCGCATCGGGCGCGCTGCAGGTCGACTCCGCCCAGATGGACGTGGCAAAGAGCTTGGATCGGGTGCTGGCCGGGCTGAAGCAGCGGCGGCCAGCGGCAAAATCGAGCGCACTTGGCTGGATGTTTGCCGCCAAGAAGAAATCCGCCGACGGCATCAAGGGGCTTTACATCCACGGCAGCGTCGGCCGCGGCAAGACCATGCTGATGGACATGTTCTTCTCGATGGCGCCGTGCAGGAAGAAACGCCGGGCGCATTTCCACGAATTCATGGCGGATGTGCACAATCGGATCGCGGCGCACCGGCTGAAGCTGAAGAACGGCGAGACGAAGCAGGCCGATCCGATGCCGCCGGTCGCCGCAGCCCTCTACGCGGAAGCGGAACTGCTCTGCTTCGACGAATTCACCGTCACCGATATCGCCGATGCGATGATCCTGTCGCGGCTATTCTCCGAGCTTTTCGCGCGCGGATGCGTGCTGGTCGCGACGTCGAACGTCGAGCCCGACAACCTCTACACGGATGGTCTCAATCGCGGCCTCTTCCTGCCCTTCGTCGCCCTTCTCAAGCAGCATGTCGATGTCGTCACCCTGGGTTCGCCGACCGACTACCGCATGGAGAAGCTGAGCAGCCAGCCGGTCTATCTGGTGCCGATCAACGATCATAACGACATGGCGATGGATGCGTCCTGGACGCAGGCGCTGCATGGGCGCAAGGCGCAACCGCTGGACATTCCGATGAAAGGCCGACACATCCATGTGCCGCTCGCCGTCGACCGTATGGCGCGGTTCTCCTTCGCCGATCTTTGCGACAAGCCGCTCGGGGCGGTCGACTTCCTGGCGATCGCCGAGCGTTACGATATGGTCTTCGTCGATCACATTCCCTTGCTCGGGCCGGAAAAGCGGAACCAGATCAAACGCTTCATCATTCTGGTCGATACGTTCTACGATCATGCCGTGCGGCTCTACATTTCCGCAGCGGCGATGCCGGAGGAACTTCTGGTGCATCGCCGGGGCACCGAGGGCTTTGAATTCGACCGCACCGCATCGCGCCTGTTCGAGATGCGCAGCGCTGAATATCTCGCACTGCACCATGAAAAGCGCGCCGCCGAGTAACAATCCGGTGACATGATATCTTACGTTTACGTAAGAATTTTAGTATCTAAACGATTGAAATTGCTACATCAAAATTAATGAGTTGCCATTTTTGGGCTTTGGGTCTATGCGATTGCGTCATTGGGCTGTGCCTTGCTGCGCATCGCTCGACGAATTTGATCGCAAAGGAAACAGCGAAATGGCGCGTAACAAGATCGCACTCATTGGTTCTGGCATGATTGGTGGCACGCTGGCACACCTCGCCGGCCTGAAGGAACTGGGCGACATCGTCCTCTTCGACATCGCGGACGGCATTCCCCAGGGCAAGGGTCTCGACATCGCACAGTCCTCTCCGGTCGAAGGCTTCGACGTCAACCTGACGGGCGCCAGCGACTATTCCGCGATCGAAGGCGCCGATGTCTGCATTGTCACCGCCGGTGTCGCCCGCAAGCCGGGCATGAGCCGCGACGATCTTCTCGGCATCAACCTCAAGGTCATGGAGCAGGTAGGCGCCGGCATCAAGAAATATGCGCCGAACGCTTTCGTGATCTGCATCACCAACCCGCTCGACGCCATGGTCTGGGCGCTGCAGAAGTTCTCCGGCCTTCCGGCCAACAAGGTCGTCGGCATGGCCGGCGTTCTCGACTCGTCGCGTTTCCGTCTTTTCCTCGCCAAGGAATTCAACGTGTCCGTCCAGGACGTCACCGCTTTCGTGCTCGGCGGCCACGGCGACACGATGGTGCCGCTTGCCCGCTACTCGACGGTCGGCGGCATTCCGCTCACCGACCTCGTCACCATGGGCTGGGTCACCAAGGAACGCCTCGAAGAGATCATCCAGCGCACCCGTGACGGCGGCGCCGAAATCGTCGGCCTACTGAAGACCGGCTCGGCCTACTATGCGCCGGCCGCCTCGGCGATCGAGATGGCCGAATCCTACCTCAAGGACAAGAAGCGCGTTCTGCCCTGCGCTGCCCAGCTGACCGGCCAGTACGGCGTCAAGGACATGTATGTCGGCGTTCCCACCATCATCGGCGCTGGTGGCGTCGAGCGCATCATCGAGATCGACCTCAACAAGACCGAGAGGGAAGCCTTCGACAAATCCGTCGGTGCCGTTGCCGGTCTCTGCGAAGCCTGCATCAACATCGCGCCTGCCCTCAAGTAGTCGACGCGCTGAAGTCATCAAACAGGGATAAACCCATGAACATTCATGAATATCAGGCCAAGGCTCTGCTGAAGGGCTATGGCGCGCCGGTTGCCGAGGGTGTGGCTATTCTCAAGGTCGAGGAAGCCGAAGCTGCCGCCAAGGCGCTCCCCGGCCCGCTTTACGTGGTCAAGAGCCAGATCCATGCCGGCGGCCGCGGCAAGGGCAAGTTCAAGGAACTGGGCCCGGAAGCCAAGGGCGGCGTGCGTCTCGCCAAGTCGATCGACGAAGTGATCGCCCATGCCAAGGATATGCTCGGCAACACGCTAGTAACGGCGCAGACTGGCGAAGCCGGCAAGCAGGTCAACCGCCTCTACATCGAAGATGGCGCCGACATCGCCCGCGAACTCTATTGCTCGATCCTTGTCGACCGCTCGGTCGGCCGCGTGGCTTTCGTGGTATCGACCGAAGGCGGCATGGACATCGAAGCCGTCGCCCATGACACGCCGGAGAAAATCCACACGATCGCCATCGATCCGGAAGCCGGCGTGACGGCTGCCGACGTTGCCGCGATCTCCAAGGCGCTCGCGCTCGACGGCGCTGCCGCCGAAGATGCGAAGTCGCTCTTCCCGGCGCTCTACAAGGCCTTCAAAGAGAAGGACATGGCGCTGCTCGAAGTCAATCCGCTGATCGTCATGAAGGATGGCCGCCTGCGCGTTCTCGACGCGAAGATGTCCTTCGACGGCAATGCGCTTTTCCGTCACGACGACGTCAAGACGCTGCGTGACGAGACTGAAGAAGACGCCAAGGAAATCGAGGCTTCCAAGTGGGACCTCGCCTATGTGGCGCTCGACGGCAACATCGGCTGCATGGTCAACGGCGCAGGTCTTGCCATGGCGACGATGGATATCATCAAGCTCTACGGCAAGGAGCCGGCTAACTTCTGTGACGTCGGCGGCGGCGCCGGCAAGGAGAAGGTTGCTGCGGCTTTCAAGATCATCACCGCAGACCCCAAGGTCGAAGGCATTCTCGTCAACATCTTCGGCGGCATCATGAAGTGCGATGTCATTGCCGAGGGCGTCATTGCCGCGGTCAAGGAAGTCGGCCTCAAGGTTCCGCTCGTCGTGCGCCTTGAAGGCACCAATGTCGAGCTCGGCAAGAAGATCCTGAACGAGTCGGGTCTCGCGATCACAGCGGCTGACGACTTGGACGATGCAGCCAAGAAGATCGTCGCGGCGATCAACGGCTGAGAGCGATCATGACCTTCCAGTCCACGCCATCTGCTGCTCATATCCGTCTCAATGCCTTTGCCGGCGTATGGGAAGGGGAGGAGCGCGTCGCAGGGTCGGCGTGGACGACTGAAGGTAAGGCCAGTGCTAAACTTTCCGGCGAGGCGCTGTTCGGCGGGTTCTTCCTCGAGCAGCGCTATCGCCAGTCGCGCGATGGGGCTGTTTCGTTCGAGGCCCGAAATGTTTTCGGCTTCGATGCTTCGGACCAGACCTACAAGCTCTACCAGTTCGACAGCGCGGGCTTCGCGCCACCGTCGCCAGCTTCCGGCGAATGGAACGGCAAGGAACTCGTGCTGATGAAGGCTTCGCCGCGCGGCAGACAGCGCACCGCATTCACATTTGAAAATGAAGACTGCTACCGGATGGGCGTCAGCTTTTCGCCTGCAGGCAGCGATACTTGGCAGGAGGTCGTCAGCGGCATCTATCGTCGCTCGTCCCCCACGTCTTCCAACCTCTCCTAGACAAAGGCCTCGCATGTCTATTCTCGTCAATAAAGACACCAAGATCCTCGTTCAGGGTCTGACCGGCAAGACCGGAACGTTCCACACCGAACAGGCGCTCGCCTATTACGGCACGCAGATGGTCGGCGGTATCCACCCGAAGAAGGGCGGCGAAACCTGGACCGGCGCAAAGGGCGAAAACCTGCCGATCTTCGCAACCGTTGCCGAGGGCAAGGAAAAGACCGGCGCCGACGCGTCCGTCATCTATGTTCCGCCGGCCGGTGCCGCCGACGCGATCATCGAGGCGATCGATGCCGAGATCCCGTTCATCACCTGCATTACCGAAGGCATCCCGGTCATGGACATGGTTCGCGTCAAGGCTCGCCTCGACCGCTCCAAGTCGCGCCTGCTCGGCCCGAACTGCCCAGGCATCATGACGCCGGAAGAATGCAAGATTGGCATCATGCCGGGCTCCATCTTCCGCAAGGGCTCGGTCGGTATCGTGTCCCGCTCGGGCACGCTGACCTATGAAGCCGTGTTTCAGACCTCCAACGAAGGCCTCGGCCAGACCACGGCCGTCGGCATCGGCGGCGACCCGGTCAAGGGCACCGAATTCATCGACGTCCTGGAAATGTTCCTGGCCGACCAAGCCACCCAGTCGATCATCATGATCGGCGAAATCGGCGGTTCGGCAGAGGAAGATGCTGCGCAGTTCCTCAAGGATGAAGCCAAGAAGGGCCGCAGCAAGCCCATGGCTGGCTTCATTGCCGGCCGCACGGCGCCGAAGGGCCGCACCATGGGCCATGCCGGCGCTGTGGTTTCCGGCGGCAAGGGCGATGCGGAATCGAAGATCGCGGCGATGGAATCGGCAGGCATCAAGGTGTCGCCGTCTCCGGCCCGCCTCGGCAAGACGCTGGTTGAAGTCCTCAAGGGCTAAACCAACTTATACCCGGGCGGAGGAGCGGCATCTGCGCCTTCCGCCCGGTCTTGACGGCACGAGACATGCAGATGCGCCGCAGACAGGCGGCAATCGGAATGCGGCAGCCGGCGAGCAAGCCGGCAAATTCATCAAAGTCAGGAGGCGGGCGGCAGCGTCCGCATATCACCATGGCACGGCAAGAAGCCAACGAGCAGTTTCAGATCACCTCGTTTCTGGATGGCGCCAACGCTGCCTATATCGAGCAGCTGCATGCGCGCTACGAAGAGGACCCCGCGTCGGTCGACGATCAGTGGCGGACCTTCTTCAAGGCGCTGGAGGAGGATCCCAGCGATGTGAAGAGGGCGGCCAAGGGGGCTTCCTGGCGAAGGAAGAACTGGCCGCTGGCGGCCGGCGGCGATCTGGTGTCGGCTCTCGACGGCGACTGGGGTATCGTCGAGAAGGTTATCGAGACCAAGGTCAAGGCCAAGGCCGAAGCCGAGGGCAAGCCTGCCGACAGCACCGACGTGCTGCAGGCGACGCGCGATTCCGTGCGCGCCATCATGATGATCCGCGCCTACCGCATGCGCGGCCACCTGCATGCCAAGCTCGACCCGCTCGGCATCGCCGCTCCCGTCGACGACTATCGCGAGCTGTCGCCGGAGAATTACGGCTTCACGGCCGCCGATTACGACCGCAGGATCTTCATCGACAACGTGCTCGGCTTGGAATACGCGACCATCCGCGAGATGATCGATATCCTCGAGCGCACCTATTGCTCGACGCTCGGCGTCGAATTCATGCATATCTCCAATCCGGAAGAGAAGGCCTGGATCCAGGAGCGTATCGAAGGGCCGGACAAGGGCGTCGCTTTCTCGCCTGAAGGCAAGAAGGCAATCCTCGCCAAGCTCGCCGAAGCCGAAGGCTACGAACAGTTCCTTGACGTCAAGTTCAAGGGCACCAAGCGTTTCGGCCTCGACGGCGGCGAATCGCTGATCCCGGCGCTCGAGCAGATCCTCAAGCGCGGTGGCCATCTCGGCCTCAAGGAAGCCGTGTTCGGTATGGCCCATCGCGGCCGGCTCAACGTGCTCTCGCAGGTCATGGGAAAGCCACACCGGGCGATCTTCCACGAGTTCAAGGGCGGCTCGGCCGCACCCGACGAAGTCGAAGGCTCGGGCGACGTCAAGTATCATCTCGGGGCCTCCTCAGACCGCGAATTCGACGGCAACAAGGTGCATGTCTCGCTGACAGCCAACCCGTCGCATCTTGAAATCGTCGATCCCGTCGTCATGGGCAAGGTCCGCGCCAAGCAGGACATGAATGCTACCGTCTGGGACGGCGACATCATTCCGCTTTCCGAGCGTGCCAAGGTTCTGCCGCTTCTGATCCATGGCGACGCAGCCTTCGCCGGTCAGGGCGTCATTGCCGAAATCCTCGGCCTTTCCGGCCTGCGCGGCCACCGCGTCGCCGGCACCATGCACGTCATCATCAACAACCAGATCGGCTTCACGACGAACCCCGCCTTCTCGCGTTCGTCGCCCTATCCGTCCGACGTCGCCAAGATGATCGAGGCGCCGATCTTCCACGTCAACGGCGACGATCCGGAAGCGGTGGTCTATGCGGCCAAGATCGCGACCGAATTCCGCATGAAGTTCCACAAGCCGGTCGTGCTCGACCTGTTCTGCTATCGCCGCTACGGCCACAATGAAGGCGACGAACCGTCCTTCACGCAGCCGAAGATGTACAAGGTGATCCGCGGCCACAAGACCGTGCTGCAGATCTATGCGGCGCGCCTAGTCGCCGAGGGCCTGCTCACCGAAGGTGAAGTCGAGAAGATGAAGGCCGACTGGCGCGCCCATCTCGAACAGGAGTTCGAGGCCGGCCAGCACTACAAGCCGAACAAGGCCGACTGGCTTGACGGCGAGTGGTCGGGCCTGCGCGCGGCCGACAATGCCGACGAGCAGCGCCGCGGAAAGACCGCCGTGCCGATGAAGACGCTGAAGGATATCGGCCGCAAGCTCTCGGAGATTCCGGCGGGCTTCACTGCACACCGCACGATCCAGCGCTTCATGGAAAACCGCGCCAATATGATCGCCACCGGCGAAGGTATCGACTGGGCGATGGCTGAAGCGCTCTCCTTCGGGGCGCTCTGCGTCGAAGGTAGCAAGATCCGCCTGTCCGGCCAGGATTGCGAACGCGGCACCTTCTCGCAGCGCCACTCGGTTCTCTACGATCAGGAAACCGAGGAACGCTACATCCCGCTCGCCAATCTCTCGCCAACGCAGGGTCGCTACGAAGTCATCAATTCGATGCTTTCGGAAGAGGCCGTGCTCGGTTTCGAATATGGCTACTCGCTTGCCCGCCCGAATGCGTTGACGCTCTGGGAAGCGCAGTTCGGCGATTTTGCCAACGGTGCGCAGGTGGTCTTCGACCAGTTCATCTCGTCGGGCGAACGCAAATGGCTGCGCATGTCGGGCCTCGTCTGCCTCTTGCCGCATGGCTATGAGGGCCAAGGTCCGGAACACTCCTCGGCCCGCCTCGAGCGTTTCCTGCAGCTTTGCGCGGAGGATAACATGCAGGTCGCCAACGTCACGACGCCGGCGAACTACTTCCACATCCTGCGCCGGCAGCTGAAGCGCGACTTCCGCAAGCCGCTGGTCCTGATGACGCCGAAGTCGCTGCTGCGCCACAAGCGGGCAGTCTCGACGCTTGCCGAAATGGCCGGAGAATCCGCCTTCCATCGCCTGCTCTGGGACGATGCCGAAGTGATCAAGGACGGCCCGATCAAGCTGCAGAAGGACAACAAGATCCGCCGTGTCGTCATGTGCTCCGGCAAGGTCTATTACGATCTTCTCGAAGAGCGTGAAAAGCGCGGCATCGACGACATCTATCTCTTGCGTGTCGAACAGCTCTATCCGTTCCCGGCAAAGGCGCTGATCAACGAGCTGTCGCGCTTCCGCAATGCCGAGATGGTCTGGTGCCAGGAAGAGCCGAAGAACATGGGCGCATGGTCGTTCATCGACCCCTTCCTCGAATGGGTGCTTGCCCATATCGATGCAAAGTATCAGCGCGTCCGTTATACCGGCCGTCCGGCCGCCGCCTCGCCGGCGACGGGCCTGATGTCAAAGCATCTGTCGCAGCTCGCCGCATTCCTCGAGGATGCATTGGGCGGTTAACACAAGGGGGGCGCAGTGGCTTATTTCTTTCTGAGACTGCTGCCGCCGCGCCCCACTTTCCCGCATGACGGGACCGGAGAGGAAATGGCGGCGATGAAACGCCATGTCGAATACTGGCACCGGCACGCCCTTGCGGGATCGGCGATCGTCGTCGGTCCGGTGTTTGAGGGCGAAGGCGCCTTCGGCATGGCGATCGTCGAAGTCGAGGATCAAGCGGCGGCACAGGTTCTTGCCGACAGCGATCCGATCATCGCTTCCGGTTTCGGTTTCCGTTTTGATATCCTGCCGATGCCCTCGATCATCTTGCGGCCGCCCGCCGTCTGAAACGCATTAAACGAACACACACGAAATCAGGATCTGAACAATGGCCACAGAAATCCGCGTTCCAACTCTCGGTGAATCCGTCAGCGAGGCAACCGTCGGCACCTGGTTCAAGAAGGTCGGCGACGCCATCAAGGCCGACGAGCCGATTCTCGAGCTTGAAACCGACAAGGTGACCATCGAAGTTCCAGCGCCGACCTCCGGCACGCTTTCGGAAATCGTTGTCGCCGCCGGCGAGACCGTCGGCCTCGGCGCGCTGCTCGGCCAGATCGCCGATGGTGCTGCTGCTGCCGCGCCCGCTGCTGCGGTACCGGCCGCCGCTCCTGTCCTGCCAGCCGCGGCTGCTCCTGCTCAGCCGGCGCCGGTTGCCGCTGCTGCCGCATCGTCGAGCGCTTCCGTCTCCACCATGCCGCCGGCACCGGCGGCTTCGAAGATGCTTGCTGAAAACAACATTTCGGCCGATCAGGTCGATGGCAGCGGCAAGCGCGGCCAGGTGCTGAAGGGCGATGTCATCGCTGCCGTCGCCAAGGGCATTTCGGCTCCGGCGGCAGCACCGGCTGCAACGCCTGCCGCCCCGCGCGGCCCGTCGACGGTCGAGGATGCCTCGCGCGAAGAGCGCGTGAAGATGACGCGCCTGCGCCAGACGATCGCCAAGCGCCTGAAGGATGCGCAGAACACCGCCGCGATGCTGACCACCTACAATGAGGTGGACATGAAGGCGGTCATGGACCTGCGCAACAAGTACAAGGATATTTTCGAGAAGAAGCATGGCGTCAAGCTCGGCTTCATGGGCTTCTTCACCAAGGCGGTGACGCATGCGCTGAAGGAATTGCCGACGGTCAACGCCGAGATCGACGGCACCGACCTCATCTACAAGAACTATTGCCATGTCGGCATGGCCGTCGGCACCGACAAGGGCCTCGTCGTTCCCGTCATCCGTGACGCCGATCAGATGTCGATCGCCGAAATCGAGAAGGAACTCGGCCGTCTTGCCAAGGCAGCCCGTGACGGCTCGCTCTCCATGGCCGACATGCAGGGCGGCACCTTCACCATCACCAATGGCGGCGTCTACGGTTCGCTGATGTCCTCGCCGATCCTCAATGCGCCGCAGTCCGGCATTCTCGGCATGCACAAGATCCAGGAGCGTCCGGTGGCGATCGGCGGCCAGGTGGTTATCCGTCCGATGATGTATCTGGCGCTGTCCTACGATCACCGCATCGTCGACGGCAAGGAAGCGGTCACCTTCCTCGTGCGCGTCAAGGAAAGCCTGGAAGATCCGGAACGTCTGGTTCTCGATCTTTAAGGGAGCTTTCCATGCGAAACCGGATCATGCGAGCGGCGCGTCTTCTTCTCTGCGCTGCCGCCGCGCATGTCCCGGTTTCAGCAACGGCGGCCGGCTTAGATATCAGCAAGGCAAGCAGCAATTTCGAACTGGTGGCGCTCAGCGACGCCGAACTCTCCGGCCGGTCGATCGGCGTGATCCATATGGGCAATGTCGAGCTGACCTCGGGGCGCATCGTTGCGGCCGATCCGCTCGCTCAGCCCGATCGTCCGGCGCTGGCAAGAACGGTTGCGCAGGGCGAATATCCGGTGACACTCTACCAGGCCTTCGGACGCATCGCGGCCGCCAGCATGCGGTTTGCCGCGGGCAAGCCGGATCACTGGGAGCTTGCGGTCCTGCCCGGGCAGGATGTAGCGACACTGAAGGACGGCGAGATCTTCGGTTACCCCGTCGATGCCGGCCTCGGCTGTTACATGGATGCCGAGACGCTTGGTCTGATCGGAGAACGTGAAGCGCAGGTGCAGGCGCAAAAGCCTGACGCCGACATCAATTATTACGACGACGTGCTGGCATCCGACCTCGACGCCAACAAGGGCAGTTACGCGCTGCACCGGCCGGTCGCCGGCAAGAAGGGCAATGTCGCGATATTCTGGAGCGGTTGGGGCGACGGCTTCTATCCGGTTTTCTGGGGGCTCGATCGCGATGGCCGGGCGCTGGTGCTGCTGACGGATTTCAGCGTTGTCGAGAATGCCGACGGGCGGAAGGAGCCGAAGCTGCAATGAGCAGGAGGATTGGGATCACGGCGAAACGGAAAGGCATGGCTGCGATCGCAGCCGCCGCGTTTTTCGCCGTTCCGTTATCGACGCTCAGCGCCGCCTGCAAGCAGGAACAGGCCATTTACGTCGATCGCGACGGGGCATACGAGTTGCGCTTTGCCCCGCTGAATTCACAGTCGGCCGCGGCGAGCAACCAGTTCAAGGTCAGTGCTCTCAAGACGCCGGTGGTGATGGAAGGCTATGTCATGCCGTCGGAAGATCCGGTGCGCGCCATCGGCATCTTGATGTTCAATTGCCCCGAGGGTGACGCGACCGGTGCCGATCTTAATGCCTGCACCGTCTGGCAAGGCGCCGTCTATGGCATGGATGCCAAGGGCGAGATGGACAATCTGCAGCCGGAAGGTGCCGCGGCGGCCGAAAAGCTCGTGTTCCCCGGTCTCGGTCCCGCCATCCGCCAATCCAGCGCCTGGGGCGAGGGCAAGGCTACCTTGGCGCCCTGGGACGTGCTGACATTCAAGGAGTGCGCGATATGAGTAATGCACCGGTTGTTCTCGTGACCGGCGGAAGCCGGGGCATCGGCGCGGCCGTCTCGCGGCTCGCCGCGCGCCAGGGCTGGCGTGTTGCGGTGAATTACGCTTCCAACCGCAAAGCCGCCGATGCCGTCGTTGCGGCGATTGCCGAAGACGGCGGCGATGCCGTGGCGATTGCGGGCGATGTCGGCAAGGCTGCGGATATCGTCGCGATGTTTGCAGCGGTCGATCGGCATTTCGGCCGGCTCGATGGGCTCGTCAACAATGCCGGCGTCGTCGACTATCCGCAGCGCGTCGACGAGATGGCGGCAGAGCGGATCGAACGCATGATGCGCATCAATGTAACCGGCTCCATGCTCTGCGCCGCAGAGGCCGTGCGCCGCATGTCGAGCCGCTATGGTGGGCGGGGCGGCGCGATCGTCAACGTCTCGTCGATGGCGGCGATCCTCGGTTCGCCAACGCAATATGTCGATTATGCCGCCTCGAAAGGTGCGATCGACACGTTCACCGTCGGGCTTTCGCGCGAGGTCGCCGCCGAGGGCATCCGCGTGAACGCTATCAGGCCCGGCGTCATCGAAACCGATCTCCATGCATCCGGCGGGCTGCCGGACCGGGCCCGTGAAATGGCGCCATCGATCCCGATGCAGCGCAGCGGCACGCCCGAGGAGGTGGCGGATGCGATCCTCTATCTTCTATCCCCTTCGGCTTCCTATATAACCGGCGCGATCCTTAACGTGAGCGGCGGCCGCTAAAAGACAGGGCGAAAACAGCATGCCTTACATCCTCGAATTCCTCGGCCTTATGGCCGTCTTCTCGATCTTCATCGTCGTGCCGGGGGCCGATTTCGCCGTCATTTTGCGCCAGAGCATCGTGCATGGGCGGCGCGCCGCCATCATGACCGGGCTCGGCATGGGCTTCTCGCTGCTCTTTCATATCAGCTACACGATCCTCGGCCTCGGCCTGATCGTCTCGAAATCCCTGATGCTGTTTGGGGTCATCAAATGGGCTGGTGTCGCCTATCTGGTCTATCTCGGCATCAAGTCGTTCCGCGACCCCGGCTTCAAGGTGCAGGAGATCGAGGTGACGGCCGAGGATCGCAAGCCGGTCTCGATGCTGAAATGCCTCGGCATGGGTTTCATCACCAATGCGCTGAACCCGAAGCCGGTGCTGTTCTTCCTGTCGCTGTTTTCGACGCTCGTGCATCACGACACGCCGGCGCTGATCCAGTTCTCGTACGGCATCGGCATGGCGACGGCGCTGATCGCTTGGTTTGCCGGCGTTTCCTATTTCTTCACGGTCAAGGCGATCCGTGACCGCTTCATTGCCAGCGGCAAATGGTTCAACCGCATCACCGGAGCGGCGCTCGTCGGCTTCGGCTTCCGCCTCGCGCTGTCGCGCGCGGCCGACTAAACGAAAAATCCAAAGGGAAAGAAGCAATGTCCTACGATGTGATCATTATCGGCACCGGCCCGGGCGGCTATGTCTGCGCCGTCAAAGCAGCCCAGCTCGGCCTCAAGGTCGCTGTCGTCGAAAAGCGCGCGACCTATGGCGGCACTTGCCTGAACGTCGGCTGCATTCCGTCGAAGGCCCTGCTGCATGCCTCCGAAATCTTCCATCAGGCCGGCCACGGCATGAGCGCTCTCGGGATCGACGTCCCGGCGCCGACGCTCAACCTCGGCAATATGATGGCCCACAAGGACGCCACGGTGAAGTCGAATGTCGACGGCGTCGCCTTCCTCTTCAAGAAAAACAAGATCGATGCCTTCCAGGGCAGCGGCAAGATCGTCTCGGCAGGCAAGGTTGCCGTCATCGCCGACGACGGCAAGGTGCAGGAGATCGGAGGCAAGAACATCGTCATTGCCACCGGCTCCGACATTGCCGGCATTCCCGGCGTGCAGGTCGAGATCGATGAGAAGACCATCATCTCGTCCACCGGCGGCATCGCGCTGGAAAAGGTGCCGGAAACGCTGATCGTCGTCGGCGGCGGCGTCATCGGGCTCGAACTCGGCTCGGTCTGGTCGCGGCTTGGCGCCAAGGTCACCGTCGTCGAATATCTCGACACCATTCTCGGCGGCATGGACGGCGAAGTCTCCAAACAGTTCCAGCGCATGCTCGCCAAGCAGGGCATCGATTTCCATCTCGGCGCCAAGGTGACCGGCGTCGAAAAGGGCGACAAGTGCGCCAAGATCACATTCGAGCCGGCCAAGGGCGGTGACAAGGTGACGCTCGACGCCGACGTCGTGCTAATCGCCACCGGCCGCAAGCCCTATACAGCGGGTCTCGGCCTGGAAGAGGCCGGTGTTACGCTTGACAATCGCGGCCGCGTCGAGATCGACGGTCACTTCAAGACCAATGTCGCCGGCATCTATGCGATCGGCGACGTGGTCAAGGGTCCGATGCTGGCGCACAAGGCGGAAGACGAGGGTGTGGCGCTCGCCGAAATTCTCGCCGGCCAGCATGGGCACGTCAATTACGAGGTGATTCCGAGCGTCGTCTACACGCAGCCGGAGATCGCGTCGGTCGGCAAGACCGAGGAAGAACTGAAGGCCGCGGGCATCGCCTACAAGGTCGGCAAGTTCCCGTTCACGGCCAATGGCCGCGCCCGCGCGATGCTGGCGACAGACGGTTTCGTCAAGATCCTTGCCGACAAGGAAACCGACCGGGTGCTCGGCGGCCATATCGTCGGCTTCGGCGCCGGCGAGATGATCCACGAGATCACCGTGCTGATGGAGTTCGGCGGCTCGTCGGAAGATCTCGGCCGTACCTGCCACGCGCATCCGACCATGTCGGAAGCGGTGAAGGAGGCCGCGCTCGCGACCTTCTTCAAGCCGATCCATATGTAATCCTACATATCGTAACAAAGCATACAGCCGCTTGCCGGAAGGCGGGCGGCTTTTTTAGACTAAACCTTCAGCGCTTTCGACGCGGTGCGCAAAGGCGGCATCGAACCGCCATTCCCTGCTTACAGGTCGATGCCGCTTATTTCGACAACCCTATTCCCTTACGCCCGACAAGATGGGCACGGCAGGTGGAGGGAGGTTCAGTCGAAAAAGCCTGCATCCTCTTCCCTGAGATATCTCCTGGCTCCTTCAGCGTCGATATCGACGCCCAGCCCCGGCGCTTCCAGTAGGTCCACCATGCTGTCCTTCACGATCTGCGGCGGCAAGCCGATGACAAGATCCTCCCACCAGGGGTCGGAAGCGGTCGGATATTCGAACGCGACGTAATTTGCCGGCAACGTGGCGCAGACATTGATCAACGCGCCGAGGCCCAGCAGGCCGTTAGCGGTGCCGTGCGGTGCCATCAGGATCGAATGCATGTAGGCATGCTCGGCGACCCATTTGAGCTCGGCAATGCCGCCAACGTCCGCTGGATCGGGGCCGATGACGCGTACCGCCTGCGTCTCGATCAGTTCTTTGAAATTGTGCCGCAGGTAGATCTGCTCACCAGTGTGGATTGGCGTCGAGGTGGAGGTTGTCAGTTCCCGGTAGGCCTGCGGATTGACCCACGGCACGTAGTCGCCGGTCAGCATGTCCTCGAGCCACATCAAATTGTACTTCTCGACCGCGCGAGCGAACTTAATTGCATCGGGCAGCATCCAGCCCGGGCCGCAGTCGAGCGCCAGGCTGACTTTGTCGCCTAGCACTTCCTTCATCGCGATCACGCAGTCGAGCATGTGATTGAAACCGCGCTCGCTGATCACGCCTTGATCCATGGCGCCGTGATAGCCGGCCTTGTTCTGCGTCACGCCGTAGTGGAAGCCCTCGATGGTGTCCTTCATGTTGGAGTGGAACGAGATTCCTTGCTTGACCATGAAGAAGTTCTGCGGCTGCTCCATCATCCATTTGACGTCAGCGGCGTAATCCTCCGGCCGGTCGCCCGTGCGCTTCTGGCGAACTGAGCCGTTGTAGACGCGCACCTTGTCCCGCACCTTGCCGCCGAGCAGTTTATAGGCGGGCACGCCCGCGGCCTTGCCAGCAATATCCCACAGCGCATGCTCGATAGCGCTCACCGCCGCGCCGTACGGCTTGAAAGAGCCGCGTTGGCGGATCTTCAGCATGACTCTCTCGACGTCGGTCGGATCCTCGCCGACCAGCGCCTCGTGGAAATGCAGCACAAAGGGCTTGAGGTAGGACTTGGTGAATTCGACTTCGCCCAAGCCATAGAGGCCCTCGTCCGTAACGATGCGCACGATCGGGTGTTTGCCAATAACGGCGCAGCGGAGATCGGTGATCTTCATCTTCGTTCCTTTTCGCCTCAGCTCCAGGTGCGATCCCAGGAATACTCATCGTCCCAGTGATCCGTAGGCTGCCAAATGCCGGTGACGCCCGGCTGCAGATGCTGCGAGATCACCTCGTCGACAACGTCGTCAATCCCCAGGCCGGGCTTGTCCGAGACAGTGATGAAGCCATTCTTCACCAGCGGCCGGGGAAGGCCCGTGACGATATCGTCCCACCAGTCGACATCGGCGGAATGGTATTCGAGCGCCATGAAATTTTCGGTCGCGGTCGCGACATGTGCCGCGGCCATTGCGGCGATTGGACTTTCTGCCATATGGATGGCCATGGCGACGCCCTGGTCCTGCGCCATATCACCAATCTTCTTGGTTTCGAGGATGCCCCCGCTGGTGAGCAGGTCCGGGTGGATAACGGAGACGCCGCCGCTGTTGAGCAGAGGCTCGAAGCCCTCCTTGAGGTATATGTCCTCGCCAGTGCAGATCGGCACCGTGGTGGCGTCCTGCAGTTGTCGGTATTGCTCGGTATACTGCCATGGGATCACATCTTCGAGCCAGGCCGGCACGTATTTTTCAATTCGCCGGGCGAGGCGAATGCCGTTCTGCATCGAGATATGGCCGATATGATCGATGGCGAGCGGCACATCCATGCCGATGACCTCACGAACCTCGGCGATGTATTGCTCAAGCAGGTCGAGGCCCTTGTCGGAAAAGTGGAGGCCGGTAAACGGGTGCTGGACGTTATGCAAATCGTACGCAGCGTTGCGGACACGCCGCTCTTCAATGGTCTTCAGCGGCCCGCGATTGGGAGGATCGCGGTATCCTTCCAGTGAGCCGGCAGGAAAGACGACGGCACCGGGCACATCTGCGATCTGCATCAGTCCTAAGTCCATCTTGAGGAAGGTGAAGCCGAGCTCCATGCGCTGCTTGAGGCGCTTACCAGTCTCGGTGCCGCTCGGCACGGTGGCGTCGGTATCGCAGTAGACGCGCACTTTCTCCCGAAAACGACCGCCGAGCATCTGGTAGATGGGGACGCCATAGGCCTTGCCGGCAAGATCCCACAACGCGATTTCAATCGCCGATACGCCACCGCCTTGCCGGCCGTGCCCGCCGAACTGCTTGATCCGGCGAAACAGGCGGTCGATGTCGCAAGGGTTCTCGCCAAGCAACCGGCTCTTCAGCATCAGCGCATAGGTGGCGCTGGCGCCGTCGCGCACCTCGCCAAGCCCGACGATGCCCTGGTTGGTGTAAATCTTAAGCAGCACTGAGGTGAACGGCGCGCCGACAATTTCGGCTACCCGCATGTCGGTGATGCGAAGATCGGACGGCTTGGAATGCGTGTTCACCCGATTGAGCGCCTCGTCGGCTCCATCTGCCTCTGGCATGATTTATCCTCGTTTTGGTCGGCTGGGCTCATCGCCGTGCACGCTGGGTTGCTAGTCCAGCTCTATCTCGTGGTTTTGAAGGTAGTCGCGGTTCATTTCGACGCCGAGACCGGGCTTGGGCGTAAGCTTGAGGCTACCGTTCGAAACATCGAGTGGTCTGTCGATGAGGTGATCGTATTTACCCAGGTTCCACTCCGACGTTTCGAGTTTGTAGAAGTTGGGAACGGTCATCATCACCTGCGCTCCCGCAACCACATTGATCGGCCCTGCGGCGTCATGCGGCGAGACCGGGATGTAGTAGGCTTCGCATAGGGCAGAAATCTTCTTGAGTTCGGTAATGCCGCCGGTCCATGTGACATCAGGCATGATGTAGTCAGCGAGCTTGTTTTCGAGCACCGGCACGAAATCCCACTTCGTGTGGCCGCGTTCGCCCCACGAGATAGCGGCGCTGACCTTCTCACGGACCTGTCTGAGAGCGTTGAGGCTCTCCGGTGGACAGGGCTCCTCGAACCAGTCGATCTGACCAGCTTCCTCGAGGCTTCGACAAAGGCGAATGGCGGTGGGAACGTCGAACCGGCCGTGCGCATCGATGAGGATGTCGACATCAGAGCCCGCCGTTTCGCGGATCAGAGCAGTGAGTTCGGCGGCTTCGCGCTCATCTTTGCGGGTCATGCTGCCATCGAGGTAGCCGTCCCGCTGTTCGCGAAACTGTCCATCGGCGGTGCGGCCTTGGTGGGGGAAAGGATCGAACTTGAGCGCCGTGTGGCCGGACTCGACGATGTCTCGAATTTCGCGGACCACAGCCTCGTTGCTGGTAAATTTGGCCTGGTTGGGATGGGTGTAGAGCGCAATTTCATCGCGTACCGGTCCACCCAACAGTTCGTAAATCGGCTTACCCAGGACCTTGCCTCGGATATCCCAGAGGGCTATGTCGATGGCGCTCACGCATTCGACTGCGGCACCCCGACTGCCCATGTAGGTGAAGCTGCGGAATATCTTGTGCCACAGATACTCAATACGCGCCGGGTCCTCGCCTGTCACAGCGGCACCGATCTGCCGCAGGATCGTGCAGAGGGCGCGATTAGCGAGCCTTGTCGTTGTGGTGATTTCTCCCCAGCCGCTCACCCCCTCGTCGGTCGTCACTTCGACGAACAGATACTCTCCCCAATAAGAAGCATCGGACTTGATCAGCCACGGCCGAACGCTGGTGATTTTCATCTCAACTGCCTTTATCTGAAGTGGTCGGGATAACGATATTCGAGGCCTCTATCCTGCCCGAGCGGCGTTTCGCGCACGCATGTGTTCGAGGATGTGCCGGCCGGAGCCCTCGACATGGCGTGCGATGAGTTCGCCTGCCTCGTTCGCATTTCCCGCTTTTACATGCGCGATGAGCTCGCGATGCTCGCTAAGGATCGCGGCACGCCGGGCGAGCGTGAAGTTGAAACGCCGGCTCACGGCTCGAAGCACTTCGCGATGCTTCCACCAAAGCTCGGCGGCATGGCGGTTGTAGTGCCTTTGGTACATTACGGTGTGAAAGGCGGTGTCCAGCTCGCTGTGCCTGAACGTGTCGGCGAAGTTGTTCTCTTCGATCAAGCCCTGGATGCGTTCGAGTTCAGCAATGTCCTCGACGGTGGCCATATTCACGAACCATCGCGTCAGTGCCGGCTCGATCAAGACTCCTATCTCATAGATGTCCCGAACAAAATCCTGATCTATGGGCCGGACGCGCGCCCCGCGGTTGGGAACGAGGGTGACGAAGCCCTCCCCGCGCAATAGTTGCAGAGCCTCGCGCACCGGGTTGGTCGAGGTGCCGTGGCGCCGGGCGAGATCGGTGACCACAAGCCGTTCGTTGGCAGCGAGCCGCCCTTCAATGATGTCGTCCCTGATCAACTGATAAAGCGAGGCGCCCTCGCTGGAGGCCCCGATAGCGTCGATCCCCTCGGGTGGCTGCGCTTTAAAATCGCTTGTTTCGGCCAAAGCTGTCCCCATCAATACATATATTGCTTCGATATCACGCGACGATTATCTAAACAATGTACGATTTCTCCAGTTGACAGGCAATCTTCGATCTGAAAACGTATGATCTGTCCAAAGAGATACATTAGCTGAAAACGACCCGCAGCCAATGAGCAAAGACCGCTCGCCTCGATGCAGAGCGGCATGGGAGAACCTGGAGGATACCTATGTCGAGGATTTCATTCGGTGGTGCCGTCCTGCGCGGCACTGTTTCCACTGCTTTGATGATGTCGTTGATGTCCGCGTCGGCGCTCGGAGCGTCGGTCGACTTGAGCAAGTGGTCGCCGCAATATGTGCGTTCGATTGCTGGCACACAGGATTTTGACACGGCGGCCGATTGCGCCAAGGTCACTCCGCTCGACTATAAGGGGCGACTGACTTTCTGGTATCAGGGTGTGTTCGAGGGCGACCCCGACCTCCTGCGCCAGTATTACAAGGAGTTCTTCGAGACCTTCCGCAAAACCTATCCAAACATCGAGCTTGAGGAACAAGCCCTCACCTATAATGACCTGCTGGACAAGTTCCGGACCGCGCTCCTTGGCAATGCTGCGCCCATGGCGGTCCGCCTGCAAATCCTGGGCGGCACCGAGTTCGCCGCAAAGGGCTATTTGCAGCCGCTCAAACCCGAGGATGTAGGGTATTCGACCGAGGATTTCTGGCCGGGCGCAATGAAGGCTGTAACCTGGGAGGGGGTGACTTACGGCATTCCCACCAACAACGAGACGATGGCGTTCATCTGGAACGCCGACGTCTTCAAGCGTGCAGGCCTCGATCCGGATAAGGCCCCGGCAACCTGGGACGACGTCGTCAAGGATTCCAAACAGATCCACGACAAGCTCGGCATTGCCGGTTACGGTCTCGTGGCTCGCAAGAATGCCGGCAATACGCCGTACCGTTTCATGCCGCAGCTATGGGCCTATGGTGGTGGCGTCTTCGACGAAGCTACCGCCAACCCGACCTATAAGGAGGTCGAACTCAACAGTCCGCAGAGCAAGGCGGCATTGCAAGCCTCCTACGATATGTATGTTCGCGACAAGTCGGTTCCGGTTTCGGCGCTCACCAACCAGCAGGCCGACAACCAGCCGCTCTTCCTCGCTGGCCAGCTCGGCATGATGATCTCGCACCCGTCCGACTACAACGTCATGCTCGACCTGCAGAAAAAGGCGACGGATACCGACAAGGACAAGGCGCAGACCGTAATCGACAACATGCGCTACGGCCTGATTCCGACTGGCCCCGACGGCAAGCGTGCCGTCGTGTTTGGCGGCTCCAACATTCACATCCTGAAGCCCGAATATGTCGAAGGCGGCAAGGTAGACGAAGCGGCTGCAAAGGCTATCATCTGCATGTGGACGAGCCCCGAATGGTCGCTGAAGATGGCCTATGCCGGCTCGAACCCGGGAAACCTTAACGGCTTCAAGACCAAATGGATGAAGGAACGTCTTGATAGTATCAAGTTCCTTGATGTCACGACCTCGATGCTGCCATACGGCATCCCGTTCCCGGCGCTGCCACAGTCCCCCGAGATCATGAACATCATCGTCCCGGACATGCTGCAGAATGCCCTGACCGGAGCCATGACCGTCGACCAAGCGGCTGATGACGCAGCCAAGAAGGTAAAAGACCTGATGGACGGCGGACTCTAGTCCAAGCCAGACGATCTGACCGGCTGCGCCTCGATTGCAGCCGGTTTGCTCCGAAGAATAAGGGCGCGGCACAGTGACGATCTTGACTGGCAAGGCCGAGGCTCGACGAAGACCGCAACTCGATAGGTCCGGTGTGCTGCGAAAGATTTGGCAGCATCGCGCTGACTACGCGTACGTGCTTCCTGCGATCGCCGTGATGCTCATCGTCATAGCCTACCCTATCTACTACACGATCGAGCTGTCGTTCTTCAACACACCGCCTGGCCTGCAGCTGCGGGACAAGATTTTCATCGGCCTCGACAACTACATCTCCATCCTCACAAGTCCGGTGTTCTGGAAGGTCACCTCGAACACTCTTATCTGGACACTGGTATCCACTTTCATCTCATTTGTCCTGGGGTTTGCCAGCGCCCTGGCGCTCCATCGTGACTTTGTCGGCCGTGGCATCCTGCGCGCCGTCCTGATCATTCCCTGGGTCATCAGCGCGGTCGCCGCGTCCTATATCTGGAAGTGGATCTACCATTCGGACTTTGGGATCATTGGGGCGGTGCTGGTCGGCCTCGGATTGGCCGACCGGCCGCCGAATTTCATCGACAGCGTCAGCACGGTGCTGCCCTCGCTGATCGTCGTCAATATCTGGCGAGAGTTTCCCTTTGCCATGATCATGATGATGGCTGGCCTGCAGACGGTTCCCGACCAGTTGCTGCGCGCCGCAAAAGTCGACGGAGCCAATGCATGGCAGCGGTTCTGGCACGTCACCTTCCCGCACTTGAGAAACGTCTCGACTGTGACGATCCTTCTGCTGGCAGTGGCCAACTTCAATTCTTTCATCATCCCCTGGATCATGACCGGCGGCGGGCCGTCGAATGCATCGCATATCTGGATCACCCACATTTATGAACTCGCCTTCGGCCGCCAGCGCTGGGGAGTGGCATCGGCCTATTCGGTGCTGCTGTTCCTGATCCTGATGTCGCTCGGCTACTTCTACGTTCGTGCGCTGAGCGGCAACGAGCAAAAGGACGGGAGTTGATGAGCACGATTGCCGAGACTGCTCATCGAGGCCGGGCGCGTCGCCGTATGCGCATCGATGGATGGCGGTGGGGCGGACGCATCTTCCTTGTGTTCATGTTGCTTTACACCGCATTACCGATGATCTGGATGCTGATCACCTCGATCAAGTCCGGCTTCGCGGCCATGCAATTCCCGCCGCAATGGTGGCCAGACCACCCCACCCTCGCCAGCTACCAAAAGCTGCTCGATCCGCAAAACAGCGTCGGCCAGGACTTCCTGCGCTTCTTTTGGAACAGCCTTTTCGTCTCCACCGCCACGACCATCCTTTCGGTGATCGTGGCAGTTCCTGCGGCCTACGCGTTTTCACGCTTCACCTTCCCGGGCCGGAACTTTCTGTTCTTCGCCGTCTTGCTTCGGAACATGTTCCCGGCAGTGATCTTTCTCGTGCCGCTCTTCATCTTGATGCGCGCGATCGGGCTGGTGAACACGCATGGGTCGCTCGTCCTCACCTACCTCACATTCGGCCTGCCGCTGGCAATCTGGCTCCTCAAGGGCTTCTATGACAATATCCCGGTGCAACTCGAGCAGGCGGCGCGCATCGACGGGGCAACGCGGTTCCAGGCCTTTTTCCTGATCGTGATGCCGCTCTCGGCGCCAGGAATTATCGCCACGGCGATCTATTCCTTCATTGGCGCGTGGAACGAGTACATCTACGCCTACACCTTCCTCTCCAAGAACGATCAGTTGACGCTGCCGGTCGGCATTCAGCGCTTCTTCTCGGAAAATACAACGGACTTTCCGGGTCTGATGGCGGCCAGCTTCATGATGAGCGTGCCCGTCGTGGTCCTGTTCCTTGTCCTGCAACGATACTTCGTACGCGCCCTCACGGAAGGCGCAGTCAAGCACTAGGGGAGTTGCCGGTGGCCCACGTGGTCCTCAAAGATCTGGTCAAGACCTATGGCAGCTTCAAAGCTGTCAACAATGTTTCGCTGACGGTCAACGACGGCGAATTCGTTGCGCTCGTCGGCCCTTCAGGCTGCGGCAAGACCACCACACTCAATCTTGTGGCAGGGCTCATCCCCATCACATCCGGCGACATCGTCATCGGCGACCGGGTGGTCAACGACCTCGACCCCAAGGACCGGGACATCGCAATGGTGTTCCAGAACTACGCGCTCTATCCGCAGAAATCGGTCTACAAAAATCTGGCGTTCCCGTTGCAGATGCGCAAACTGCCAAGGGACGAGATCGACAAGAGGGTCAAGGAAGCAGCGCGCGTGCTCGATATGACGCAGCTGCTCGAGCGCAAGCCACGCGAACTTTCGGGCGGGCAACAGCAGCGCGTGGCGCTGGGCCGTGCCCTCGTTCGCGATCCAGCGGTATTCCTGATGGATGAACCACTCTCCAACCTCGACGCAAAGCTGCGCGTGCAGATGCGGTCGGAGATCAAGCGTTTCCACCAGGACCTCAAAGCAACGATCATCTACGTGACGCACGACCAGCTCGAAGCGGTCACGATGGCCGACAGGATGGCGGTGATGAATGGCGGCTACCTGCAGCAATACGATTCACCGGCGCAGGTCTTTGCCCATCCGGTGAACATGTTCGTCGCCAGCTTCGTCGGCAGCCCGGCGATGAGCCTTGTTCCGCTGGAAGCATCAACGGCAAGCGGCAACACCGTGTTGACCAGCGCGGAGGGCTGGTGCCTCGAACTCTCGCCAAACAACGCCCAGAAGGTCGCCAGGGCAACCACCAAGAAAGTCGTCCTCGGCGCACGTCACTCGACGATCAAGCTGCACAAGAGTGCGATGCCTGGAAGCATCCCGGCAAAGGCCTACACGGTGGAGCCGACCGGGGACGTCACCTTCGTACAGGCGTTGCTGTCCGGCGCCATCGTCAATGTCAGCGTGCCGCCGACCATTGCCGTCGCGCCCGACGAACAGATTTGGCTCGAGTTCGATCAAGAGCGGATGCATTTGTTCGACGGCGAAACAGAAATGGCCCTCAAGGCCAACTGAGACCAAGCGGATGTGTGTGAAACGAGGGCGTTGATGACTACGAAGCTTAAAATCACGGCGATCAAGCCCTATCCAGTATGGGTAGGAACGCGCAACCAGATGCTGGTCAAGGTCGAGACCGACAACGGCATCTTCGGCTGGGGCGAGAGCGGCTTGAGCGGTCGCGAGAAGGCCGTGGCCGGCGCGATCGAGCACTATCGCGAGTTTCTCATCGGCCGCGACCCGATGCAGATTGGTCGGATCTGGCAAGAAGTTTATCGCAGCCAATACTTCGAAGGAGGGCGCGTTCTGCAGGCGGCGATTTCAGCCATCGACATTGCCCTTCACGACATCAAGGGCAAGGCGCTGGGGGTGCCGGCCTACGAATTGCTGGGCGGCAAGCAGCGCGACCGCATTCCGACCTTCGCCTCGACCGGTGACGAGGCCGAGGGCGATGTTGCCATCGAGCGAGCCCGCGAACTACGCGCACAAGGGTGGCAGGCGATCCGCTTCTTCCCCATCGGGCAAAACAGCAAGGACGTCTTTGAGCCGCGGGAGTCGATCGGCGCTACCGCAGCTATGCTAAACAAGGCGCGCCAGGCGCTGGGCGACGAGGTCGTCCTCGGCATCGATTACCATCATCGGCTGTCGGTGGCAGAAGCGGCGAGCTTCTGTAACAAGCTCGGCCGTGGCGTGCTTGATTTCCTCGAGGAGCCGATACGAGACGAGACACCCGAGGCCTACGAATCCCTGCGCACGATGACCGACATCCCGTTCGCCATCGGCGAGGAATTTGCCAGCAAGTGGCAATTCCGGCCCTACATCGAGCGTGGCATACATCAATTCAACCGGCTCGATGTTTGCAATGTTGGCGGGCTCACCGAAGCGATGAAGGTCGCTGGTTGGAGCGAGGCGCACTATGTGGACCTGATGCCGCACAATCCCCTCGGCCCCGTCTGCACGGCCGCGACCATCCATCTCGCCGCCGCGGTACCGAATTTCGCTTGGCTCGAGACCAGGGCGCCCGAAGCGAAGCTGGGCTTCGATAATTCCGACTTCTTCCCCGTGCAACCACGGCTCGACGGTCCCGACTATCCGGTCAACGATCTGCCGGGGCTCGGCGTCGAGGTCAACGAAGAGGCGGTCAAGGCGGAGAGCTTTCGTTTCTGGGAAGCGCCTCACCTGAAGCGCCGCGACGGTTCTGTCACCAACTGGTAGTTTCATCCACCGGAGCACAAAATGACACATACGCCCGACATTACGCGACCGCCCAAAGAGCTGATCGACGCACTGAAAGAAATCGGCGCCGCGACCGTTGCCGGCACGCTTGGCCACATGGGCTTCCGCAATCCGCACATGGTCGGTCCCGTGGCGCAGAATCACGGGAAGTCGATCGTCGGGCCCGCCCTGACGCTTCAATTCCTGCCGCAGCGGCCGGACCTTTTTAACGAGGGAGAATATGCAGATCCGGAGACGCAGTTGCACCGCCATGTGCTTTATCACGTGCAGGAGGGCGATGTGGTCGTCGTCGACGCGCGCGGCGACATGAGTTCTGGCGTCTTCGGCGATATGATGTCGACCTATTTCAAAGGCAGAGGCGGCGCTGGCATCGTGATCGATGGCTGCATGCGCGATCGGCCCAATGTCGAGAAGCTGGATCTGCCTTTATGGCTGCGCGGCTGGACACCCAACTATCATGTGCAGACCGGCATCTATCCCAACGCCGTCAACGTCCCGATTGCCTGCGGCGGTGTCACCGTAATCCCCGGAGACATCATCGTCGCCGACGATGACGGCGTGGTGATGCTTCCGGTCGCAATGGCCTCGAAGGTCATCGAAGAATCGCAAAAGCATCACGATTGGGAGGAGTTCTCGCGAGTGAAGCTTATGGAAGGCGGGTCGTTGCAGCGCTACTATCCGCTGCATGACGATGCCCGCGGAGAGTACGAAGAGTGGCGCAAGACAAACCGCTTGGGAACAACCTAGCCAATGGATTACCCTATAACAGGATGATTTTAGGCCCGGTTGGCCTGGAATCATCCTGTTCTAAATTAAAGAGTTAGAGCATGACGTTGTCCGAAAACCGCGCACACTTTTCGGCATCATGCTCTAGTCTAGTTGTTGAGAATCGCTGAGATCAACATCTGACGAAGGTCGAGAAAATGCAGCAGCCGTCCATCATGGCTTACAGTCTCAGCCAGCGCTTCCTTCATTGGACGGTGGCGCTGCTGATCTTCTTCAATCTGCTGTTTCCCGACGGCATGAATGTCTGGCATCGGCTGATGCGCAGGGGGCAGGTGCCGACGCCGGAGCAGGTTTCGTCGGCGAATATCCATGCTTATGTCGGCATCGCCATCCTGCTGCTTGCGATCGTCCGGCTCGGGCTGCGTGTTACCAAAGGCGTGCCGGCCGAGGCCGCCAAGGAACCGGCGATCTTCCGTCTTGCCGCGCGGCTTGCCCATGCCGGTCTCTATATCCTGATCTTCGCCATGCCGCTTACGGGCATCGCCGCCTACTATTTCGGCATCAATCCCGCCGGTTCGCTCCACGCGGATATCCTGAAGATCATTCTCTGGGCGCTGATCGCGGCGCATGTCGCCGGCGCGCTCGTCCATCATTTCTATTGGAAAACCAATGTGCTGCGCCGCATGACGTTCGGCTGATTGCTGGTTCAGTTCACCGCACTGACCGTGAAGCCCCGCCGGCGCAGCAGTTCGATGACGCCGGCCTTGCCGGGCAGATGCAGGGCGCCGACCGCCATGAAGACGTTGCCGCCGTCGAGGATCGGGGCGGCGCGCTCGGCCATCACCTTGTTGCGGTCGAGGATGACGCGCTGTTCGAAGGCGGCATAGTCGTCATCTTCGCCTTCCTTCTCCGGCGTCACGGTCTTCAGCATCGGCATGGTCATGCCGATCTCGCCGGAGAAATAGAGGTCGGTCATTGTTTCCACGACATCGCTCATCTTGTCGCCGAGCTCCAGCGTCTCGATCAGCGACTTCAGATGGAATTCGACCGGCAGGTCGGCCATGGCTTGGATCTGTTCGGCAAGGGTTTCCAGCCCCTTCACCTGCTTGCCTTCGGCAACGGCGTCGGTGGCAATCTTCTGGTCGAGGAACTGCACGCCTTTCGCCTTGCGGGCGATCTCGCAGGCCGGCAGGGCAACGGCGCTCGAAATCATCCAAGGCCGCATGCGGGAAACGGCACTGAGCGGGATCCCGCGCTGCTTCAAACCGGCTTCGAGGCGCTTGTAGTCCTCGGGGGAGAGCAGCTTGTCGATCGTCGTGCCGTCGGTGAACATCGTCAGCTCCGGCTTTGCGAGCAGGGCGGCGGTCGCCTTCCTTTCGTCGAGGATCTCGTCGGATTCGATGATGATCGTGTCGGCGGCGTCGTGGGCTGCCTGGGCGCGCTGCGGCAGGGCCAGAACACGCGGGTCGGTAACATGCATGCTGCCGAGCAGCCATGACGGCGCAAGCCCCGGCTTCTCGATCTTCCAGAAGATGCCCTTGCCGTTCGGGGTTGCGTCGGCTTCCTTCAGCGCCTCGGCATAGCGGGCGGGGTCGTTCTGCTGCAGCTCGACCATCAGATTGCGGCCGGTGCAGGCCGCCTCTTCGGCCGCAGCCGGTCGCGCAGCCAGAAAGGCCACAAACAGGGCCGCAAGAAGCAGCATGTGAAAGGCGGCAATCAGCCAGAGCAGCAGATTGCCGGGTGCTGCGAGAAAAGTCCGGCGGCCGATCGATGTCGTCATGATGATGTTCCGGTCACATGCCTTGTGGTTTCATGCTCTACGCCCGGCTTGCGCATATTCCTTTAAGAGAATGCGTTAACGAAAGCTTAGAGTCTTTCTTGCTCCGTCAGAATTTTCAATCTGACCAGAAAAGGTGTTAAGCGCGCGGATGCGCCCGATCATACACCTCGAGCAGCCGCGACGCATCGACGCCGGTATAGACCTGCGTTGTGGAAAGGCTGGCGTGGCCGAGCAGTTCCTGGATGGTGCGCAGATCGCCGCCGCCAGCAAGCAGGTGGGTGGCGAAGGAATGGCGCAACGCATGGGGTGTCGCGGTCTCCGGCAGGCCGAAGGCACTGCGCATCTTCTGCATTGCGCGCTGGATGATCGCCGGCTGCAGCTTGCCGCCGCGGGCGCCGCGAAAAAGCGGCTCGCCGGGTTCGAGGTGATAGGGGCAGAGCGTGCGGTATTTCTCAACGGCGTCGAAAACCACCGACAGCAGCGGCACCAGCCGCGTCTTGTTGCCCTTGCCGGTGATGCGCAGCGTTGTGGCGCCCTTCTGCAGGTCGGAGGGAACGAGACCCAGCGCTTCGGAGATGCGCAGGCCGCAGCCGTAGAGCAGCGTCATGACAGCCGCGTCGCGCGCGGCGATCCAGGGTTCTTCATGGAGTTGGGCTTCGTTGCTGACGACGGTGATCGCCTGCGTGTCCGACAGCGGCTTGGGCAGCGATTTCGGCTGTTTCGGCGAGCGTATCGCGCCCGCGCCGGCGGCATTGACCAGGCCCTTCTTTTCCAAGTGGCGCAGCAGCGAACGAAGGCCGGCGAGATTGCGGCCGAGCGAGCGGGCGCCGGAGCCCTGCTTGCGCCTGGCAGCGAGAAAGGCGCGGAAATCGGCGGGGCGCAATTCCCTTATATCGCCAAGCGTCGCCGGGCCGGCGAGGTGGCCGGTCAGGAAGGTCAGGAACTGGCGGGTGTCGCGCGCATAGGCATCGAGCGTGTGCTCGGAAAGACGGCGCTCGCTGGCGAGGTTTTCGAGCCACGCGGCCCGTTCCGCCATCAGGCGCGAATCGGCGATAACAAGCAGTTCATTCACATCGCTGGCCTTGAATTTGCCTTCAAGTCCGCCAATTTGGAGCAGGAACGGTTATGGAATTGCTAATGCCGGCCAAACCCTTGTCATCCCTAGATCATATTTTACTGCGATAGCTTTATACCAATAGACAGGATCTTTCATGGCACGGCGCGATTCCATGACGGCTTTCGGACAGCTCGCGGAAGCGATCGCTCTCGTTTCACAGGGAAAACCCGGTCATATCGTCGATAGGCTGATTGCCGAACGCGGCCAGAGGATCGTGAAGAATCCGCTCTGGCCGGTTATGCGGCCGTTTCTCTACACGCTGCTGCGCTACAACAAGGCGATCGAATTCGCCAATGCCGTCGCCAAGATGCCGGGCTTCCAGTCGTTCGAATATCTGAGCGACGTGCTGAAACTCGATATCGGCATCACCAATGGCGAACGCATCCCCGATACCGGCGGCTTCATCCTCGTCAGCAACCATCCCACAGGCATCGCCGATGGTGTCGCCGTGTTCGATCTGCTGAAAGCGCGTCGGCCGGATATGATGTTTTTCGCCAATCGCGATGCCATCCGCGTCAATCCGCGGTTTGCCGAGATGATCATCCCCGTCGAATGGCGGGAGGAGTACAAGAGCAAGCTCAAGGCACGCGAAACGCTGCAGTTGACCAATCACGCTGTGCGGCAAGGCAAGGCGACGGTGCTCTTCCCGTCAGGCCGCATCGCCTACTGGGCGAACGGCCGGCTCAACGAACGTCCATGGAAAACCTCGGCCGTCGGGCTGGCGCGCAAATACAATCTGCCGATCCTTCCCGTCCATATGACGGCGCGTAATTCCGGCCTGTTCTACTGGCTGGCGAAATGGTCGACGGAGCTTCGCGACATGACGGTGTTCCACGAACTGTTGAACAAACGCGGCGATCGCTTCGATTTCGTCATCGGCAATCTCATTCCGGCCGAACATCTGGACGGCGACCTCAACGACGTGACGAAGGCGCTGGAGAAGCATACGGTGCACGACATGGCAGCCAATGGCGACGCGACTTTCATGCCGGTCGGCCCGCCGGCTGCGGCGATGCCTCGCAAGCTTTCCGTTCCTGCACTCTAATGCATGTCGTCTGGAAGTGTGCTGCGGTTCCGGGATGACGACATGCATAAAACAAAGGACTTTAAATCCATCGGCTTTGCCATGACGGTCGATATCCGCGTAATCCGCGATCGATTGCCGCGGGAGATCGCAGACCTCGAAAGCGAGGCCCGGCAAGAGGGCCATCTCCATATCAGCCGCGTTATCGCCGGATGGTCGGCTGGAGACCTCAGATTCGAGCGTGACGGCGAAAGGCTGCTCGGCGCCTATGTCGGGAAGGCGCTCGCCGGTATCGGAGGCCTGACCATCGAATCCACCCTATCCGGGGCGTTGCGAATGCGACGTTTTTACATCCGTCCAGAGATACGCCGGCATGGCATCGGGCGGATGCTGGCCCTGGCTCTGCTGGATCATGCGCGGGCCTTCTGCAGTATCGTCACCGTTCATGCGGGAAATGCCGACGCGGCCAAATTTTGGCAGGCGCTTGGATTTCGCCTCTACGAGCGGGACGGCGATACACATTGTCTCGAAATCCTCCCCCACATTCCCTCCGGCCGGCCTCATGATGTTTCGGGCTGATTCTTCACGTTTTAAGCCTCACGCACCGATCTCCTTGAGGCGGATGGCCTGACGCGCCAGCAACCGCTCGACATCGGCAACATCGAGCGCCGAGAGCTTGGCGCCCGGCTTGCGCAGGGTGGCGGATTTGATCACGCCGCGCTTGGCGAGCACATATTTGCGCGAGGCAAGGCCGATGCCCTGCTGTTGTTCGTAGCGGGCGAGCGGCAGATAGGCGTCGAAAATCGCATGGGCACGATCGAGGTTACCGGCCGCATAGGCCCCGACGACGCCAACCATCATCTCAGGATAACAAAAGCCGGTCATCGCGCCATCGGCGCCGCGGCCCATCTCTTCGGGCAGGAAAAGTCCGCCATTGCCGCAAAGGATGGAGATGCGCCGCATGGTGCCCTTGTCGCTGGCGGCGCGAAGCGCGGTGATTTTTGAAAGGCCCGGCCAATCCTCGTGCTTGAGCATGACGCAATTCGGCACCTCATTGACGATGCGCTCGATAACCTTGGGCGCGATCGTCACGTTGGTGGTGAGCGGATAATCCTGCAGCACGAAGGGCGTATCGCCCAGGACTTCACCGACCGATTGGTAGAAGGCGAAAGCCTGGTCGTCGGTCTTGACGGTCCAGGGCGGCGCGACCATGACGCCGGCAGCACCCTTGCCGATGACGGCTTCGGCAAGTTCGCGCATCGGAGCAAGCCCCGGCGCCGAAACTCCGACGACGACGGGAAGACGTCCGTCGAGGCGCTTCAGCACACGCTCGACCACGGTCCGCGATTCCTCCGCGGTCAGCTTCGGGGCCTCGCCGAGTTGCCCAAGCACCGTCAGGCCGGTGACGCCGGCGCCCTCGTAGAAATCGACCATGCTGTCGATACTGGCGAGATCGAGCGCGCCGTCATCGGTGAACGGGGTTACGGCGATCACATAGACGCCCTTGGCATCTTCGGTCAGTCTGGCCATTGGTGCTCTCCAATTCAACGGCCGAAGAACAGCGCTTCGGCATTTCGAACAAAGATCTTTTCGGCAATGTATGCGGCCAATCGCTCGTCCAGCAAGCTTTCCGTATGGGAACGGGCGATCGCGCGGAATCTTCCTGTGCCGGATTCTGCGCCCGATGTGCGTCCCGTCTTTGCGGTTCCAATTGCATCGATTTGCGGGCATGGTCTCGCCCGATGAGCACAGATTCGTCCGATCTCTTTGGCGCGCTTTTCGAGGCACCGCCCGCGAACCGAACGGTTCCCGTGCTGGTGCCGATGCCGGCGCCAAAACCCTATTCTTATTCGGTGCCTGATGGCATGGCGGTCGAGCCCGGCTCGGTCGTGCAGGTGCCGCTCGGGTCGCGGCAGGTCATCGGCGTCGTCTGGGACGGCGGCGAGGATGGGGTCGATCCGAAGAAGCTCCGGCCGATCAGCCATGTCTTCGACTGCCCGCCGCTTTCCCGGGAGATGCGGGAATTCATCGATTGGGTCGCGACCTATACGCTCTCGCCGCCCGGCCTCGTCGCCCGCATGGCGCTCAGGGCGCCAAATGCCTTCGAGCCGGAGCCGATGGTGGAGGGGTTGAAACTCGTCGGCGGCGAACCGGAGCGGATGACGCCGGCGCGCGCCCGGGTGCTCGACACGGCCTCCGACGGCTTGTCCTGGACCCGCAGCGGCCTTGCGCATGCGGCGGGTGTGTCGACCAGCGTCGTCGACGGGCTAATCACGCTTGGCATATTCGATACGATATTTTTGCCGCCGCCGCCGGTGGTGGCGATGCCCGATCCGGATTTTGCCGCCGCACGCCTCGAAGGGCCGCAGAAGGCGGCAGCCGAAGAGATCGTTTCCGACGTCCGCAAGGGCGAATTCTCGGTGTCGCTGATCGACGGGGTGACCGGCTCCGGCAAGACCGAGGTCTATTTCGAGGCGATTGCCGAAACGCTGAAACGCGGCAAGCAGGTGCTGATCCTGCTGCCGGAGATCGCGCTGACGGCAAGTTTCATGGAGCGTTTCCAGGATCGCTTCGGGGCGAAACCAGCCGAATGGCATTCCGATCTTGCGCCGCGCATGCGCGAAAAGGTCTGGCGCCAGGCGGTGACCGGCGAGGTGCGCGTCGTCGCCGGCGCCCGCTCGGCGCTGTTCCTGCCGTTCGAGGATCTCGGCCTGATCATCGTCGACGAGGAGCACGATCCTGCCTACAAGCAGGAGGACCGCGTCTTCTACAATGCCCGCGATATGGCTGTGGTGCGCGGCCGGATCGGCGATTTTCCCGTCATTCTGGTGTCGGCGACGCCGTCGGTCGAAAGCCAGGTCAATGGGCAGAGCGGGCGCTACAGCACCGTCCACCTGCCGACGCGTTTCGGCGATGCGGCGCTGCCGGACCTGCATCTGGTCGACATGCGCCGGCACGGGCCGGAACGCGGCGGCTTCCTGTCGCCGGTGCTGATCCGGGCGATCGGCAAGACGGTGGAGAAACGCCAACAGGCGCTGCTCTTTCTCAACCGGCGCGGTTATGCGCCGCTGACGCTCTGCCGGGTCTGCGGCCATCGCTTCCAATGTCCGCAATGTTCGAGCTGGCTGGTCGAGCATCGCTTCCGCAAGCAGCTGCAATGCCATCAATGCGGCCATGCCGAGCGCACGCCGGAGGCGTGCCCGGAATGCGGCACGCTCGACCATCTTGTTGCCTGCGGGCCAGGCGTCGAGCGCATTGCCGAGGAGGTGGAACGGCATTTCCCGGAGGCGCGAACGATCGTCCTCTCCTCGGATATCATGGGCGGGGTCAAGCGGCTGCGGCTGGAGCTGGAGGCGATCGCCAAGGGGGAGGCCGATATCGTCATCGGCACCCAGCTCGTCGCCAAGGGGCATAATTTTCCGCTGATGACGCTGGTCGGCATCATCGATGCCGATCTCGGCCTGGCCAATGGCGACCCGCGCGCCGCCGAGCGCACCTTTCAGCTTTTGTCGCAGGTGACGGGCCGGGCCGGGCGCACCGGCCTCAAGAGCCATGGGCTGCTGCAGACCTATCAGCCGCAGCACCCTGTCATGCAGGCGATTGTCTCAGGCGATTCCGACGCCTTCTATGAGCGCGAGATCACCGAACGCGAACGCGCTATATTGCCGCCCTTCGGCAGGCTCGCCTCGATCATCGTTTCGGCCGAGACCCGCCATGATGCCGAAAACCACGCGCGCGGCATGCGCAATGCGGCGCCGCAGGTTTCAGGCATTTCGGTGCTTGGCCCGGCCGAGGCGCCGCTGGCGCTGGTGCGCGGCCGCCATCGCTTCCGCCTACTGGTGCATGGCCGGCGCAACTCGGACATGCAGGGGTTTTTGCGGGCGATGCTGTCGCAATCGCCCAAGGAGCGCGGATCGGTACAGGTGCAGCTCGATATTGATCCGCAAAGTTTCCTATAAATCATAACGCCGCCATTTCCTCCTTTTCCGGCCCATGTCATAAAACACTAATTCTTCCGGGTGATTTGGGGCGATGCATGGAATTCTATTTTCCGACCGAACTCGGCGAGCAGCTAGCGTTCTGCTCAGCCGCTTTCACGGCGCTCGCCGGCTTCATCATGATGTTTGCGCCAGGCCCTACTTTCCGTCTTCTCGGCCTGCAGGCGCAGGACGGGCGGCCGGAAGGATATGGCGAGGGACGCTCGATGGGCGGTTTTTATCTCGGCTTCGGCCTGTCGGCGATCATGCTCGCCCAAAACTGGATCTACATGGCGCTCGGCGCCTCCTTTGCGATGGCGGCCTTTGCCCGGATCATATCGATCCTGTCCGATAAGGGGAGTAATCTCGTCAACTATTTACTCCTGGTTGTGCAAATTGCTTTGGCGGCGCTGCCACTGCTCTATGTTTTCGGCTTCACCCAGACGTGAATCTATCGGCCGGCCGGCGGCTTCCCCGGCCGGCTTTCAGGCCATTGCGCAATTTTGCCAACAGAAATTCATGTGAAAGGCGTATTCGGGCGTTACGCGTGTTGCGAGTCCGAACATCCTATGTTAGACGGACCCCGAATTTCGGAAGAAGCAAGAGGCTTCTCTTGTGATTTCTGGGGGAAATCAAAACGAATTCAAGATCATAGGTTCGGCGTCCGCCGAGAGCCGGATTTTGGGTTGAAATCAGGGAAATTTGTGCCAGTGGCAGACACGTCCCAGCTTACATCTGGTGTTGCCGAGCGCTATGCGTCGTCGCTTTTCGATCTGGCGCTCGAGCAGGGCGCTGTCGACAGCGTCACCGCCGATCTTGACCGTTTCCAGGCGATGCTGGATGAGAGCGCCGACCTAAAGCGTTTCGTCGCAAGCCCGGTTTTCTCTGCCGAGGACCAGCTGAAGGCGATCACCGCCATCAGCGAGAAGGCCGGAATCGGCGGCTTCTTCGCCAATTTCCTGAAGGTCGTGGCGCGCAACCGCCGCCTGTTTGCCCTGCCGGGCATGATCAAGGCCTTCCGTATCATCGCCGCGAACCATCGCGGTGAAATCTCCGCCGAGGTCACCTCGGCACACGCGCTTTCGCAAGCGCAGGAAACCGAATTGAAGGTGGCACTCAAGAGCGTTACCGGCAAAGACGTGACGATTGCCGTCACGGTTGATCCGTCAATTCTTGGTGGTCTGATCGTCAAGGTCGGGTCCCGCCAGATTGATACGTCTCTTCGTACCAAACTCTCCACTCTTAAGCTCGCATTGAAAGAGGTTGGCTGATGGATATCCGCGCCGCGGAAATTTCCGCAATTCTCAAAGACCAGATCAAAAATTTCGGCAAAGAGGCAGAAGTCTCGGAAGTCGGCCAGGTTCTCTCCGTCGGTGACGGTATCGCCCGCGTCTACGGTCTGGACAATGTCCAGGCCGGTGAAATGGTCGAGTTCCCCGGCGGCATCCGCGGCATGGCGCTGAACCTCGAATCCGACAATGTCGGCGTCGTCATCTTCGGCTCCGACCGTGACATCAAAGAAGGCGACACCGTCAAGCGGACTGGCGCCATCGTCGACGTTCCCGTCGGTCCGGAACTGCTCGGCCGCGTCGTCGACGCGCTTGGCAACCCGATCGACGGCAAAGGCCCGATCAATGCGACGCGCCGTTCGCGTGTCGACATCAAGGCACCCGGCATCATTCCGCGCAAGTCGGTTCATGAGCCGATGTCGACCGGCCTCAAGGCTATCGACGCGCTGATCCCGGTCGGCCGCGGCCAGCGCGAGCTGGTTATCGGCGACCGTCAGACCGGCAAGACCGCGATCCTTCTCGACGCCTTCCTCAACCAGAAGGCCATTCACGACAACGGTCCGGAAGGCGAAAAGCTTTACTGCGTCTACGTCGCCATCGGCCAGAAGCGCTCGACCGTCGCTCAGTTCGTCAAGGTGCTCGAAGAGCGCGGCGCGCTGAAGTATTCGATCATCGTCGCGGCGACTGCTTCCGATCCGGCTCCGATGCAGTATCTGGCTCCGTTTGCCGGCTGCGCCATGGGCGAATATTTCCGCGACAACGGCATGCATGCGCTGATCGGTTACGACGACCTGTCCAAGCAGGCCGTTTCCTACCGCCAGATGTCGCTGCTGCTGCGCCGCCCGCCGGGCCGCGAAGCCTATCCGGGCGACGTTTTCTACCTGCACTCGCGCCTGCTCGAGCGCGCTGCGAAGATGAACGACGACCAGGGCGCCGGTTCGCTGACCGCTCTTCCGGTCATCGAAACGCAGGGCAACGACGTGTCGGCCTTCATTCCGACCAACGTGATCTCGATCACCGACGGCCAGATCTTCCTTGAAACCGACCTGTTCTACCAGGGTATCCGCCCGGCGGTGAACGTCGGTCTGTCGGTTTCCCGCGTTGGTTCCGCCGCACAGATCAAGGCGATGAAGCAGGTTGCGGGTTCGATCAAGGGTGAACTCGCCCAGTATCGCGAAATGGCCGCCTTTGCCCAGTTCGGTTCGGACCTCGACGCTGCGACGCAGCGCCTGTTGAACCGCGGTGCACGCCTGACCGAACTCCTGAAGCAGCCGCAGTTCTCGCCGCTGAAGACGGAAGAACAGGTCGCGGTGATTTTTGCCGGCGTCAACGGCTTTCTCGACAAGCTGCCAGTCGCTTCGGTCGGCAAATTCGAGCAGGGCTTCCTCTCTTATCTGCGTTCGGAAGGCTCCGCCATCCTCGACGCGATCCGCACTGAAAAGGCAATCAGCGACGATACCAGGGGCAAGCTCACCGCTGCTCTCGATAGCTTCGCAAAGTCTTTCGCGTAATCAGGCCCTAAGTTAGGACGGATCACGGATGCCTTCACTTAAGGATCTGAAAAACCGGATCGCCTCCGTCAAGGCGACGCAGAAGATCACCAAGGCGATGAAAATGGTCGCCGCGGCGAAGCTTCGGCGTGCGCAGGAGGCGGCCGAGGCCGCCCGGCCCTATTCGCAGCGCATGGGTGCGGTTCTGGCGAACATCGCCAAGGCCGTCACCGATGCGGACGGCGCACCGACGCTGATGACCGGCACCGGCAAGGACCAGGTTCATCTGCTGGTGGTCTGCACGGCCGAACGCGGTCTGTGCGGCGGCTTCAATTCGCAGATCGCGCGCTTTGCCCGCGATCATGTGCGCAGGCTGCTTGCCGAGGGCAAGACGGTCAAGATCTTCACCGTCGGCAAGAAGGGTTACGACATCCTTCGCCGCGAATATGCTTCGTTGATCATCGAGCGCAAGGAATTGCGCGACGTCAAGCGCATCGGGTTCGAGAATGCGGATCAGCTCGGCAAGCGCATCATCGAGATGTACGAAGCTGGCGAATTCGACGTTTGCACGCTGTTCTATTCCGAGTTCAAGTCGGTGATCAGTCAGATCCCGACGGCGCAGCAGCTCATTCCGGCTTCGACCGGTGCGGCGCAGAACGAAGATGCCGAGCATGCCGGCGCCGTCTACGAATATGAGCCGGATCCGGCATCGATCCTCGAAGATCTGATCCCGCGCAACATCTCCGTTCAGATCTTCCGCGCGCTCCTTGAGAATGTCGCAGGCGAGATGGGTGCGAAGATGAGCGCTATGGACAATGCGACGCGTAATGCCGGTGAGATGATCAACAAACTGACGCTGAGCTACAACCGCCAGCGTCAGGCGCAGATCACCAAGGAACTCATTGAAATCATTTCGGGCGCGGAAGCGCTCTGAGGCTAGGAAAAGAGGGTCAGAAAATGGCTGAGGCAGCTACCCCCAAGATCGGCTCTGTCGGCAGAGTCACACAGGTTATCGGCGCCGTCGTCGACGTTGCTTTCGAAGGCGAACTGCCGAAGATTCTGAACGCGCTGGAAACCAGCAACAACGGCGTCCGTCTGGTTCTCGAAGTTGCACAGCACCTTGGCGAAAACGAAGTCCGTACCATCGCGATGGACTCAAGCGAAGGTCTCGTCCGCGGCCAGGTAGTCAGCGATACTGGTGCTCCGATCATGGTTCCGGTCGGCAACGAGACGCTCGGTCGTATCATGAACGTCATCGGTGAACCGGTCGACGAGGCTGGTCCGCTGGTCACCGCGCACAAGCGCGCCATCCACCAGGATGCACCGTCCTATGTCGAGCAGTCGACGGAAGCGCAGATCCTCGTCACCGGCATCAAGGTCGTCGACCTTCTCGCCCCCTATGCACGCGGCGGCAAGATCGGCCTCTTCGGCGGCGCCGGCGTCGGCAAGACCGTGTTGATCATGGAACTGATCAACAACGTCGCCAAGGCGCATGGTGGTTATTCAGTTTTTGCGGGCGTCGGTGAACGCACCCGCGAAGGCAACGACCTTTACCATGAAATGATCGAATCGAACGTCAACAAGCATGGCGGCGGCGAAGGCTCGAAGGCCGCGCTGGTTTACGGCCAGATGAACGAACCGCCGGGCGCTCGCGCCCGCGTCGCTCTGACCGGCCTGACGGTCGCCGAGCACTTCCGCGACCAGGGCCAGGACGTTCTGTTTTTCGTCGACAACATCTTCCGCTTCACCCAGGCAGGTTCCGAAGTGTCGGCTCTGCTCGGCCGCATCCCGTCGGCCGTCGGTTATCAGCCGACGCTTGCCACCGACATGGGCCAGATGCAGGAGCGCATCACTACGACGACAACCGGCTCGATCACTTCGGTCCAGGCCATCTACGTTCCGGCCGACGACTTGACCGACCCGGCGCCGGCAACCTCGTTCGCGCACCTTGACGCAACGACGGTTCTGTCGCGCTCGATCGCCGAAAAGGGCATCTACCCGGCCGTCGATCCGCTCGACTCGACCTCGCGCATGCTCGATCCGCTGGTCGTCGGCGAAGAGCATTACGACGTCGCCCGTAAGGTTCAGTCGACGCTGCAGCGTTACAAGGCGCTGCAGGACATCATCGCCATCCTTGGCATGGATGAACTGTCCGAAGAGGACAAGATCGCTGTTGCTCGCGCCCGCAAGATCGAGCGTTTCCTGTCGCAGCCGTTCTTCGTCGCCGAAGTCTTCACCGGCTCGCCGGGCAAGCTGGTTGCTCTTGAAGACACGATCAAGGGCTTCAAGGGCCTGGTCAACGGTGAATACGATCACCTGCCGGAAGCTGCCTTCTACATGGTCGGCTCGATGGAAGAAGCGATCGAAAAGGCCAAGAAGCTCGCAGCTGTTTGATGAGCGACGCGCTAGACGAGATATTCTGCTGCGACTCCCTGAAAGGGGTCGTGGCGGATCTTCCGGAGCCGGCAGCGCCGACCGTCTATCGCGCCGATAATGGTGTGCTGATGATGGTGGTGGGCCTTGTCCAGAGCGAAGAAGGCCTCGGTTATCTCGACCAAGCGATAATGCACTGCCCGTTTTGCGGGACCCAATTGCAAGATGCGAAAGCCATAGCCGAGAAGGTAAGTCACTGATGGCTGACAATTTCAACTTTGAGCTCGTTTCGCCGGAGCGTCTGCTGCTGTCGGAGATGGTGACTGAGGTCGTCATTCCCGCAACCGAGGGCGAGATGACTGTCATGGCGCACCACGCGCCGACAATGACGACGGTCAAGCCTGGTGTCGTAAGCGTCCGTTCGGCTTCCGGCAAGAAACAGGATTACGTCGTATTCGGCGGTTTTGCCGATATCCTGCCGACCGGCTGCACATTGCTTGCCGAATCCGCTGTTCCGGTCGAGGAACTTCACAAGGACGAGTTGACCCGTCGCATCGAGGCCGCCCGCGCGGAACTCGAGAATACCGAGCTGCATGAGCACAAGTCGAAGCTCGAGCATTTCATCATGGAGCTGACGCATCTGAGCGGCGTCGTCCAGCAGGATTGATCGCAATCGACTGCAACGATCAAAGGCGGCTACAACAGCCGCCTTTTTTGTTGGTTCATACCTCGGAATGGTCAGGCAATGTCCATCGGCGGCTTCAAAGGAAGACGTAGCCGTCTCAGTAGCCGGTGCCGCCACGCAGCTCGATGACGAGCGTCTTCAAGAGAATCTTCAAGTCGAGCAGCAGGCTGAAATGCCTGACATAGTAGATATCGCAGGCGATGCGGGCGCGCGCTTGCAATGGCCGTGCCGTCGGGCCGCGCCAGCCGCGTGTCTGCGCCAGGCCGGTGATGCCCGGGCGCATGATGTGGCGTTGGTGGTAGTCCGGCACCAGCTCCTCGTAGAGCCTGCCGGCTGCGCGCATATTGACAGCATGGCAGCGCGGACCGACCAGCGACATCTCGCCCAACAGGACGTTGAAAAGCTGCGGCAGCTCGTCGATGTTGGTCCTGCGAAGCACCGCGCCGATAGCTGTCATCCGGCTGTCGCCCTTGACGGTCTGCTGAATGCCGCTCGGATCACAAGCGTCGGCGCGCATCGAGCGGAACTTGAACACCGTGATCTTCCGGCCGTGGAGCCCCCAGCGGATCTGGCGGAAAAATACCGGACCGCCATCGTCGAGTTTGATGAAGACAGCGATTGCCAGAAAAAACGGCGCCAGCACGATGAGGGCGCTGACCGAGGCGACGATATCGAACATCCGCTTCGTGCCCAGCCGCACGATCATCTTTCTTTCGACAAGGGAAAAGCTATCCGGCTGGCGAATGTTGGAGTTGGCGATAACCAGGGTCTTGGTTTTGTCCTGACGCTGAGACGGATCGAAGCGTGAATTCGTCTTCGAAGTAAAAGCATTCATAACGCAAGGTCCACAAGTTTAGATGCGATACTGAACTGAAGAGAGACAAATACATGCTCTCGTATCGTTTGTCATCGGTCTAAATAAGAAATTGCTAACCCGAATGAGACCAAAAATGGGAGTATTTCCTTTTAAAGATAATGCCAGTAGTCGAGCTTGCTGGAGAATTATACTTTAAAAGGAGTAGCCCGATTGGATTGGCGGGATGTCAGGCGATTGCCGACATCGATCGCAGGCTTTTCCAGCATATGATAGCTGAGACTTGCGACCAGAAGGACGAGCGCGGCTGCCAATCCACAAGACTGCAGCCAGCCGGTGACGACAATTTCCGAGGAAACGCCGAATGAGCCCGGGTCGAGCCTTTGGATCGATATCAGGATGATTTCCTGCCAGATATAGATGCCGAATGAGATTTTCGCGATGTAGCGGACAGGCGCGTTGTCGAGCAGCCTGCCGAGGCGTTGCGAATGGCAGAGCGAAACGAGCGCCGTTGCGATCGCCAGCGGAAAGACCGGGAAGCCATAGGGGATTTCGAGCCAGCCGTAAGCTTCGGCGGAGCCGCCGGGCGATATGACGAGACGGTAACCGGCAACGGCGAGGGCCAGCAGCGCTGCGGCATCGAACCAGGCGGAGGGCCTTCTTGGGAGCATGACTTCGACGCCGGCGGCAAGCGCGCCCAATGCGAAGATGGCGAAGAAGCCGATCGGATTATATCGCGGCATCCACTCCTTTGCCCCGCCTTGGAAGCCGTATTGCCAGCCGCGTCCGATATCGTCGAGCGGAAAGACGGTGAGGATCAGCACATGGGCCAAGAGTACAGCTGTGATGACGCAGAGCCAGGCAAAGCGGGCAAGCAACGGACGCTGCCTCAGGATGGGCAAACGAAATAGCAGGAAAAAGCAGAGAGGCAGGAGCACATAGCTGGTGACCTCGAAGGGAATGGACCAGAGCGGCCCGTCGGCTTCGACGGGAAAGAATGTGCGCCAATGCCACTGGCTCATGAACAGTAGCCCGGAGACGTAGCGGAAGGCGAGCTCCGCCGTCAGCGGCAGAGCGAGCAGCGTCAGGCTGAGGGTGAAGCTGACGGTTGCGGCCACCCAGAAGCCCGGAGCGATGCGTGCCGCCCTGCGGATTGTGTAATGGCGGAGGCTGGGCATGGTGCTGCCGTCGTCGATCGCGCGCCAGAAGGGATGGGCAAGAAGAAAGCCGCTAAGCACGAAGAAGATGGCAACGCCGAAATTGCCGAAGCGGAGGATGTTTGCGGTGGGTCCCAGTTCGTCGGGAATTCTGCGCATATCCAGCCGGAGCGCGAGATGGTGGGCGAACACCAGCAGACAGGCTGCCGCGCGCAGAAAGTCCGCTCCGGCCAGTCTCTCCTGTTGGCGCATCTTGTCCCTCGCCTTACAGCGCCGCGCGCCTTTCAGACGCGTGGCACTGTAACACTTTGAATAACTGCATAATTTTTTCTTATATCGATTCCGATTTAAGAAATTATGCAGTGCCCAAGGGCTTTTCCGCGGAAAACCGCGATGGGCAAGGCGGGAATGGCTCAGGCCAGCAGTTCGTTGGTATAATAGGCGGAGAAGTCCGGCTTCTCCTTGAGTACGGCGCCATTCGCGTCGACCAGGATGCCGTTCGCGACCAGGAAGCCGCCGATGGCATCGGCCTTGGCCGGGTCGAGGGTGCCGATTACGCCGGCCTCGGACTTCAGGAAGTGTCCGTCGATCAATGCCTTCTGCGAAGCTTTCACCAGTTCCGTGTTCATCAGCGCGCCGTTGCTTCCTGATATCAGCAGCTCGCAGGCTTCGTCGGGATGATCGACGGAATAGGCATAACCCTTTCGCGTTGCCTGAATGAAAGCGCGGGCATTTTCCTGATTTGCCGAGAGATAGGCGTCGCTGGAGACGATGACCGTCGTCTGTTCGTCGGGAACGCCATAGTCGGCATAGTGGAAGCGGCCGATCTTGCGTTTTTCCAGCTCGGCGGCGATGCCTTCCCAGGTGTAGATCTCCAGTGTGAAATCGATCGAGCCATTGTCCAGCGCCTCGTAGGCGGAAGTGCCGAGCGTGACGGTCTTGACCTCGCCTTTGCCGCCATCGTTGCGGATCATCGCGGAGATCAAAGCGCTCTCCCAGGTTCCGCCGAAGCCGCCATAGGTCTTGCCGTCGAGATCTCTAGGGCTTTTGATGTCGTCGCGTCCGCCCTTGTAGATAAGGCGCGCTGTTTCGGTCTGGACGACGCCGTAGACCATCTTCACGTCGCCGCCGGCGGCGCGCTGCATGAGGGCCTCGATCTCGCTGCTGATGCCGAAATCGGCGACGCCGTTCGACACCAGCGTTCCGGCGCTGGTGTCGGCATAGGGAAGGATCTCGACGTCGAGGCCGGCGGCGGTATAGAAGCCCCTCGCCTTGGCGACATAGATGCCGATATGGTTGGTGTTGGGCGTCCAATCGAGCGCCATGCGCACCTTTGCGGGCGCTGACTGGCCGAAGGCCGGGCGGCCGGCAAGGCTTGCGGCGATGGCGGCTAAGATCGTCTGGCGACGGGTGAGAAGCAGCATGGTGACCTCCTCAGGTCTCTAGAGCATGATGCCGAAAAGTGTGAGCGGTTTTCTCACGACATCATGCTCTAACTCTATAATGTAGAACAGGATTCAGATTTTAAGCCGACCGGCCTAAAATCATCCTGTTCGAGCGGATGAAGCAGTGTTTGCAGGATTTCGGTTTCGATCGCCTGGGCCGCCGGCGAGCCGAGATCGGCAAGGCTTCTCGGACGGGGCAGGGGAACGTGGAATTCGCGGATGATACGCGCCGGGCGGGCCGAAAGCACGTAGATCCGGTCGGAGAGGAACACGGCCTCGCGGACGTCGTGGGTGATCAGCAGCGCCGTCCAGCGGTGTTCGGTCCACATGCTCTGCAGCCATTCCTGGATCTGTGTGCGCGTCAGCGCGTCGAGCGCGCCGAACGGCTCGTCGAGCAGCAGCATGTCCTGGGTCTGGACGACGGTGCGCAGCAGGGCGGCGCGCTGGCGCATGCCGCCTGATAGTTCGGATGGATAATGGTGTTCAAAACCGGCAAGGCCGAAGCGCTCAAACAGTGGCGCCACAGTGGCGCGGGCAGCGCGGCGGCTCATGCCACGCACTTCGAGGCCAAGTGCCGCATTGTCGATGATCCGGCGCCAGGGCATCAGCGCATCGCGCTGCGGCATGAAGGCGAATGAATGCGGCGCCCGTTCCAGCGGCGCGTCCTTGAAAAGCACGGTGCCGGAATCGGGGCGAAGCGCCTGTGTCAGCAATCGGAGCACCGTCGACTTTCCTGAGCCGGACGGGCCGACGATCGAAACGAACTCGCCGTTTGCCACAGTGAGCGAAATATCGCCCAGCACCTTCATGCCGTCGAAGGACTTCGAGATGTTGCGCAGTTCGACCATCGTATCGCTCATCGCCGCGACTCCTGGGATCGTTGCCAGGGCATGACGAGGCGCTGGATCAATAGCGTCAGCCCGAAGAGGCAGAGTGTGAGCGCGGCGCTGATGACGACGGCGGCAAGCACGAGATCGGGGCGGAAATTGTTCTTGGCGTTGAGGATATAGATGCCGAGGCCGCGGGCGGCGCCGGCATATTCGGCAAAGATCGCGCCGACGACGGCATAGGTGATCGAGATCCTGAGGCCGGCGAAGAAATAGGGCAGCGCGGAGGGAAGCCGCGCCAGGCGGAAAATCCGCCAGCGGCTCGCCTTCATCGAGTTCAGCAATTCGGCGATGTCGCGGTCGGTCGATTGATAGCCCTGCAGCAGGGCGACCAACAGCGGAAAGAAGGTGACGAGCGCCACCAGCAGGATCTTCGGCAACAGGCCGAAACCGAACCAGAGGACGACAAGGGGCGCGATCGCCACCAGCGGCAGCGTCTGGCTGGCGATGAAAATCGGTAGCAATGCCCGGCGCATGAAAGACACGAAATCCATCAGGATCGAAGCGGCGAAGGCGAAGGCAAGCGACAGCGCGAAACCGCCGAGTGTCGCACCCAGCGTCGGCCAGGTGTTTGATATCAGCGCCTCACGGTTCAGCCAGCCCTGGATGACAATGCGCGAAGGCGCCGGCAGGATGGAAGGTTTGATGCCGGAAAGATCGACATAGAGTTCCCATGCCGCCAAAAACGCGCAGCCCGCGAGAAAGGCCGGTATGCCCCGGTAGAGAGCGGCGCGGAGCGCGGCAAGGCGCGAATCCGATGGTTGTGGCGATGTCATCAGCGTTCGATTTCAGGCTTTCGTCGGGCACTGCATAATTCCTTAAATCGGAATCGATTTAAGGGAAAATTATGCAGCAATTTAAAGTGTTACGGCGTCCCTTGCGCGTCTGCTAAGACGCGCGGCGCTGTATTGGCGGAGACCGTGATGTCGAGCGTCACGTGTCCCACCGGGTCGCCGAAGCGATAGAAGGCCTCATGAATGGTCGCGAAGACGGCGCCGGCATCTCCCCCCAGCCGGGTACAGAAATTCTTGGCGTGGTCGAAGGTGCCGGAGCGCTTCAAGAAATCGATGCAGCCATAGATCTCGTCCATATGGCTGCCGGTTCCCATGACGTAGAGCGAGAATTGCGCGGCTGCCGGCTGTCCGGTCTCCGTGGTGGTTTCAACGGCGGCAAGGGCTGATGTAATCCGGTCGGCAAGCGGCTCCGCCCGGCCGGCAGAGGGCTTGACGCCGCAGATGGCGTCGTCGGGCTCACCTGGGCAGCCGCGTGAGACCGCGGCGGACAGCACGCAATGCTCGCCGGTATTGGCGGCGACGACGAAAAGATCGCGCATGGCCGCGAAGAGGACATCAGGCGGGCCGACCAGCAGGGTGGAGATATCATCGGTCTCGATGCGAAGCCGGTCGCGATAGGGGTCGAACGCCTTGACGGCATCGAGAATGATGCCGACGAAATTGCCGGACATCGGATAGAGTGACACTTGTGCGCCTGAGAACATCTGAACCTCGCTCCGCTGGCATTACCCAGATCAGCTTTGAAGGGTCCAGAGGCTTGCGCCTCGCATCTCAGCCCCGGCGATACGGAGCTCCCCTGTTATTTCGGCGGAAACTATCATCGCGGTTTTCTTCCCGCAACCGCAAAATTGCAGACCCGTCCGCGTGGTCGGAATGAACCTGATATGACGGACAACACCCGGACCGAGGTCCTGCCCGGGTGTTCCCAGAGGTTCCGTACCTGCTGGGAACGGAACCGGAGCTTTCTGTCTCAGGCGGCGATATCGGCATAGGGACGATCGATACGGGCGGTGGCGAGCGCCCGTGTCCACCATTCCAGCCTTGCCATCATTCGGCCGAGCAAGCGCAGCGCGTCGTCGGGAGTGTCGAGCCTGCCTTCCGCGTCGAAGCGGTTCCATGGCGCAGCGAAGCTGACCGAATCGCGGATCGTGACGGCGTGGAGTTCGGCAAAGACGAGGCGCAGCTGCTCTACCGCGCGCAGGCCGCCGGAAATACCGCCATAGGAAACGAAGGCGACCGGCTTGCCCTGCCAAGGCTCGAAGAAGAAATCGATGACGAATTTCAGCGAGGCGGTGAAGCTGTGATTGTATTCCGGCGTGACGATGATGAACGCGTCCGCCATGCCGAGCCGCTCGGCGAGCCTGGCGATTTCGGGATGTGCCAATTCGCGGGTGGTCGGCAGCGCAAAATCCAGCGGGTCGATGATGTCGATATCGAATTGCGGGAAGCGGATGAGCTCCTCCGTCAGCCACTTGACCACCCGGTCGCAGATGCGGCCTTCCCTCGTGCTCCCGTAGATGACCGCCAGCCTGGTGGGTGTTTTCATGTGTCGCTCCTTGTTGCGATTGGACTTTACGATTGCAGGAGCAACAGGTATAAAACCTCAACTAATATTGAGGTCAATAGGCGATGGATACGATTCCTGCGACGCCGCTCGGCAGGCTCCTGACAGTCGGTGAAGTGGCGGAGCGCAGCGGCCTCGCCGTCTCGGCGCTGCATTTTTACGAGACCAAAGGGTTGATCTCGAGCATCCGCTCCCGCGGCAACCAGCGGCGCTATGGGCGCGATGTGCTTCGCCGTCTCGGCATCATCAAGGTGGCGCAGCGTGTCGGCATTCCGCTTTCGGAAATCCAGTCAGCGTTCGAGTCCCTGCCGCAGGGACGAACGCCGACCGTTGCCGACTGGCAGACGCTGTCGGCGCGCTGGAAGGATGATCTCGACGCGCGAATCAGGCGGCTCAGCCTGTTGCGCGACCGATTGACCGGCTGCATCGGTTGCGGCTGCCTGTCGATCGAAAGCTGTCCGCTGCGTAATCCCTGCGACCGGCTTGGCAAGGAAGGGCCGGGTGCGCGGCTTCTGGAGGCCGAAAACTAGTCCTGGTTTTCCCCGGAAAGATCGGTGCGCGCCTTTCTTTCGGTCGGTGCGCTCATATGTTAAGGGCGAGTGACGCAACCGGCGGCACTGTCCGCGAGGAGGACGGCTTCGTGTTTCATCCCAGATTGTTCGAAAATCGCAATGTCGTCGTGACCGGCGCCGGCCGCGGCATCGGCCTTGAAGTCGCCCGGCAGTTTCTGGACTGCGGCGCGAAGGTGATTGTCCATACCGGGCGCAAGCCGGGACGGGATCTGCCGGATTTCCTGCTGACCGCTGAATCGGAAAGACGGGCGCTGCTGCTGCACGCCGATTTCTCCGCCATCGGTGGGGCGGCGCAATTTGCCGACGATGTCCTCGCTTTCTTCGACAGGGTGCATGTGCTCGTCAACAATGCCGGCACCATGCTTGGCCGGTTTCCCGCTGCCACGCTGACCGACGCAGAATATGAGGCGGTCATACGGCTCAACCAGACTTCGGTGGTGGCGCTGACGCGGGCATTGCTGCCGGCATTGAAGGCGGCCGAGGGCGCTGCCGTCATCAACACTGTTTCGATTTCGGCGCTGACCGGCGGAAGCCCCGGCTCTTCGATATATTCGGCCTCGAAGGCCTTTGTTGCGACCTATTCCAAGGCGCTCGCCCGCGAGCTTGCCCCGGATGGCATCCGCGTCAACTGCGTCTCGCCGGGAACGATCGAGACGGATTTCCACGAGCGCTATTCCTCCAAAGAAAAGCTGGAGCAGACCCGGAAATCCATCCCCCTGCAGCGACTCGGCACGGCGGAGGATTGCGCTCCCGCCTATCTGTTCCTGGCAGCTCCCTCACTCTCGGGATACATCACCGGCCAGGTGATCGAGATCAATGGCGGACAGCTTATCTGCTGATTTACTTGGACCTTTTTTGGCATTTCATCACTATTGACCAATTCGCTTGTGCGAATATGCTATTGTACTGATCTACCTCACCGCCTCCTTCCGAGATATCGAATGCCGTTGCCTAAACCGGAGCCGGGTATGACCGGCCAGGAGTTGCATAAACTCGCTGGAAAAGCCCATGAAGCGAGCGACCTGCTGAAAGCTTTGGCGCATCACACCCGACTTCTGATCCTCTGCATACTGGCGAAAGAGGAGCGAACGGTCGGTGAAATCGAAAATATTCTCGGCATACAGCAGGCGATGGTCTCGCAGCAGCTTGCGCGTTTGAGGCTCGAAGGCCTGGTCAATACGCGCCGTCAGGGCAGGCAGGTTTATTACAGCATCGGCAATGTCAACGTGCTGGGTTTTCTCGAATCGCTGTTCGATCTTTTTCCGGCTGCGGAAAACTGTTAAAGCGCGTCGCATAAAACTTGATTCATGCGACGCGCTTTAATTCTTTGTTTTATGCATGTCGTCGTCCCAAAACCGCTGCACACTTTTGGCGGCATGCATTAGTACCCGCCCTTGCGAAGCACGGCTGCTATGTCGAAGATGAGGCCGGACGCGAAATGTCGCGGGAGACCGGATGATCGACAAGCTGGAATTTTTTATCGCCCTTGCCAATGAAAAGCACTTCGGCCGTGCCGCCGAGGAGTGCGGGATCTCGCAGCCGACGCTCTCGGCGGCTATCCGGCAGCTCGAGGATCAATTGGGCGTCATGCTGGTGCAGCGCGGCTCGCGGTTCCAGGGGCTGACGCCGGAAGGCCAGCGCGTGCTGGAATGGGCCCGGCGCATCGTCGGCGATGCCCGCACCATGCGCGAAGAGATGCGCGCCGCGCGCCGCGGCCTTTCCGGCCACATTCGCCTCGCCGCCATTCCGACCGCGCTTGCCATGCTTTCGCGTATCACCACGCCTTTTCAGGAACGGCACCCCGGCGTGACCTTCTCGATCGTCTCGCGCAATTCGCTGCAGGTGCTGAGCATGCTCGAGAATCTCGAAATTGATGCCGGCATCACCTATCTCGAAAACGAACCGCTCGGCCGTGTTACGACGGTTCCGCTTTATGCCGAGCGCTATAATCTGATCACGGCTGCAGGCAGCCCTTTGTCTGATCGCGACAACGTGACCTGGCGCGAGGTTGGTGATCTTCGGCTTTGTCTATTGACGGCCGACATGCAGAACCGTCGCATCATCAACCGGCACCTGACGGAAGCCGGCGCCACGGTACATCCGACGCTCGAATCCAACTCGATGATCGTGCTGTTCTCGCATGTCAGGACCGGGCGCTGGGCGAGCATCATGCCGCGCAACGTCGCGAAATCCTTTGGATTTCCAGTGGAAATTCGGATGATCCCGATCGTCGAGCCGGAGGCGCATCATCTGGTCGGGCTTGTCGCGCCGTATCGCGAGCCGTTTACGCCGCTCGTGTCGGCCTTGCTGCACGAAGCGCGGGTGCTCGTGCAGGATGAAGAACTCTGATAGAAAAAACCTATCGATCCACGAGATAGCTTTATTGATTGCCGGCGGCTTCCCTGAGATGTTGCTTGCGGAATAGCGTTCGGCTGGGGGAGCGCGCCCATTCCGCAACGCGCTAGAGCAATTCCAGCAAAAGTGTGAAGCGGTTTTGCGTTCGGAATTGCGTAAAAACAAAGAGATAGAGCATTTTCGTGATTCGAAGAAAAACGGAAATGCTCTAGCCGCTGGGAGAGCTACCTTATGACCATTCATATCGCCGAAGGCGATATCACAACGCGCACCCGTTCCATCATCGCCGATCTTCGCTTTCTCGAAGGGCCGCTGCTTCCCATTCTGCATCAGGTTCAGGAAGAATTCGGCTATGTGCCGCCGGAAGCCCTGCCTGTTATTGCAGAGGAATTGAACCTCTCCCGCGCCGAGGTGCATGGCGTGATGACCTTCTATCACGATTATCGCGACCATCCCACTGGGCGGCATGTGCTGAAGCTCTGTCGCGCCGAAGCCTGTCAGTCGATGGGCGGCGATGCGCTGGCCGAACGCCTCAAGACGCTGCTCGGCATCGATTTCCATCAGACGACGCTCGATGGCGCCGTGACGCTGGAGCCGGTCTACTGTCTCGGGCTCTGCGCCTGCGCGCCGGCGGCGATGCTCGATGGCGAGGTCTATGGCCGGATCGACGATCAGTTGGCCGCGGAACTTGTCGCGGAGGCACGCCGATGACGGTCAGGATATATGTTCCGCGCGATGCCGCAGCGCTGGCGCTCGGGGCCGAGATGGTGGCAAAGGCGATTGCCCAGGAGATCGCCGCCCGCGGCCTCGATGCCGAGATCGTGCGCAACGGCTCCCGCGGAATGTTCTGGCTGGAGCCGCTGGTCGAGATCGAGCTTGCCGGCAAGCGGATCGGCTACGGGCCGGTGAAGGCAGAGGATGTGCCTGGCCTGTTCGACGCCGGGATGGCTGATGGTGGCGATCACCCGCTCTGTCTCGGGGAGGTTGAAGACCTCCCGTTCCTCAAAGGACAGACCCGCCTGACCTTTGCCCGCTGCGGCATCACCGATCCGCTTTCGCTCGCCGATTACGAGGCGCATGGCGGTCTTGCCGGTCTTCGCCGCGCCGTTTCGATGTCACCAGCCGAGGTCGTCAAGGAAGTCACCGATTCCGGCCTGCGCGGACGGGGCGGCGCCGGCTTTCCCACAGGCATCAAGTGGAAGACCGTTCTCGATGCCGCCGGCGAACGCAAATATATCGTTTGCAATGCCGATGAGGGCGACAGCGGCACTTTTGCCGACCGGATGATCATGGAGGGTGATCCCTTCGTGCTGATCGAGGGCATGGCGATATCAGGCCTCGCCACCGGAGCGACGAAAGGCTACGTCTACACGCGGTCGGAATATCCGCATGCGATCGCGGTGATGAGCGAGGCTGTCGGCATCGCGCGCCAGGGCGGTATTCTCGGCCTATCGGTGCTCGGCTCCGGCCGTGCCTTCGATATCGAGGTGCGCACCGGCGCCGGCGCCTATGTCTGCGGCGAGGAAACGGCGCTGCTGAACAGCCTCGAAGGCAAGCGCGGCGTCGTGCGCGCCAAGCCGCCGCTGCCGGCGCATCAGGGGCTGTTTAACTGTCCTACCGTCATCAACAACGTGATCTCGCTCGCCTCCGTGCCGGTGATCATGGAAAAGGGTGCCGCATTCTATCGCGATTTCGGCATGGGCCGCTCGCGTGGCACCATTCCGCTGCAGATCGCCGGCAATGTCAGATATGGCGGGCTTTATGAAACGGCCTTCGGTCTTTCGCTCGGAGATATCGTCGACGGGATCGGCGGCGGCACGGCGACGGGGCGACCGGTCAAGGCCGTGCAGGTCGGCGGGCCGCTTGGTGCCTATTTCCCGCGGGCGCTGTTCGACACGCCGTTCGATTATGAATCCTTCGCCGCCAAGGACGGGTTGATCGGCCATGCCGGCATTGTCGTCTTCGACGACACCGCCGATATGCTGAAGCAGGCGCGTTTCGCCATGGAATTCTGCGCAATCGAAAGCTGCGGCAAGTGCACGCCCTGCCGCATCGGCTCGACACGCGGCGTCGAGACGGCCGACAAGATCGCCCAAGGCATCGAGCCGGAGAAGAACCGGGCGCTGCTTGCCGATCTCTGCAACACGATGAAGTTCGGTTCGCTCTGTGCGCTCGGCGGTTTCACGCCTTATCCCGTCGTGAGTGCGATGACGCATTTCCCGGAGGATTTTTCGCCGGCGCCGATGGTGGAGGCGGCTGAGTGATGACATCTCACGTCGCACCCACACTCTTTCCTGCATCGCGCATTTCCACTTCCGTACAAGAGGCCGACCATGTCGCTCATCCATGAAATCGACTACGGCACCCCGGCTTCGAAATCTGAGGCGATGGTGACGCTCACCATCGACGGGCAGCAGATCAACGTGCCGGAAGGTACCTCCATCATGCGGGCCTCGATGGAGGCCGGCATCAAGGTGCCGAAGCTCTGTGCCACCGATATGGTCGACGCTTTCGGCTCGTGCCGGCTCTGCCTCGTCGAGATCGAGGGACGCAACGGCACACCTGCCTCCTGCACGACCCCGGTGGCGGCAAACATGGTGGTGCATACGCAGACGGGTCGGCTGAAGGACATCCGCCGCGGCGTGATGGAACTCTATATTTCCGACCATCCGCTCGACTGTCTGACCTGCGCTGCCAACGGCGATTGCGAATTGCAGGACATGGCTGGTGCCGTCGGCCTGCGCGATGTGCGCTACGGCTACGAGGGCGACAACCACGTCAAGGCGCGCAGCAATGGCGACATCAATCTGAAATGGATGCCGAAGGACGAGTCCAATCCCTATTTCACCTATGATCCCTCCAAGTGCATCGTCTGTTCGCGCTGCGTGCGCGCCTGCGAGGAAGTGCAGGGCACCTTCGCGCTGACGATTGAGGGACGCGGTTTTGGTTCGCGCGTATCCCCCGGCATGCACGAGAATTTCATGGAATCCGAATGCGTCTCCTGCGGCGCCTGCGTCCAGGCCTGTCCGACGGCGACGCTGACGGAGAAGTCGGTGATAGAGATCGGCCAGCCGGAACATTCGGCCGTCACCACCTGCGCCTATTGCGGCGTCGGCTGCTCGTTCAAGGCGGAAATGCGCGGCGAGGAACTGGTGCGCATGGTGCCGTGGAAAGACGGCCAGGCCAATCGCGGCCATTCCTGCGTCAAGGGCCGCTTCGCTTACGGCTATTCCACCCACAAGGACCGGATCCTCAACCCGATGCTCCGCGAAAAGGTCAGCGATCCCTGGCGGGAGGTCAGCTGGGACGAAGCCATCGCGCATGTGGCGTCGGAGTTCCGCCGCATCCAGTATCAATACGGCCGCGAGGCGATCGGCGGTATCACCTCCTCGCGCTGCACCAATGAAGAAACCTACCTGGTGCAGAAGCTGATCCGCGCCGGCTTCGGCAACAATAATGTCGATACCTGCGCCCGCGTCTGCCATTCGCCGACCGGCTACGGTCTCGGCCAGACGTTCGGAACTTCGGCCGGAACGCAGAATTTCGACAGTGTCGAGCATTCTGATGTCGTCGTCATCATCGGCGCCAATCCGACGGAGGGGCATCCGGTGTTCGGCTCGCGATTGAAGAAGCGGCTCCGCCAGGGGGCCAAGCTCATCGTCATCGATCCGCGTCGAACCGATATCGTCCGCTCGCCGCATGTCGAGGCTTCATACCACCTGCCGCTGAAACCCGGCACCAACGTTGCGGTGATGACGGCGCTGGCGCATGTGATCGTCGCCGAAGGGCTCTTTGACGAGAAGTTTATCCGCGAGCGCTGCGACTGGTCGGAATTCGAGGACTGGGCCGCCTTCGTCGCCGAACCGCAACACAGTCCCGAGCAGACCGAGATCTTCACCGGCGTGCCGGCGGCGGATCTGCGTGGCGCGGCAAGGCTCTTTGCCAAGGGCGGCAATGGCGCGATCTACTACGGTCTCGGCGTTACCGAACACAGCCAGGGCTCGACCACGGTCATCGCAATCGCCAACCTGGCGATGGCGACCGGCAATATCGGCCGTCCCGGTGTCGGCGTGAACCCGCTGCGCGGCCAGAACAACGTGCAGGGCTCCTGCGATATGGGCTCCTTCCCGCACGAACTGCCGGGCTACCGGCATATTTCCGACGATGCGACGCGCGATATCTTCGAGAAACTCTGGGGCGTGAAGCTCGACAAAGAGCCGGGCCTGCGCATTCCGAACATGCTGGATGCGGCGGTCGATGGCTCCTTCAAAGGCCTCTACGTTCAGGGCGAGGACATTCTCCAGTCCGATCCGGATACCAAACATGTCGCAGCCGGGCTTGCGGCGATGGAATGCGTTGTCGTGCAGGACCTATTCCTCAACGAGACCGCCAATTACGCCCATGTCTTCCTGCCGGGCTCGACCTTCCTCGAGAAGGACGGCACCTTCACCAATGCCGAGCGCCGCATCAACCGCGTGCGCAAGGTGATGTCGCCGCGCAACGGTTATGGCGACTGGGAGGTGACGCAGAAGCTTGCCCAGGCGATGGGGCTCGACTGGAATTACACCCATCCGTCGGAGATCATGGACGAGATCGCCGCGACGACGCCAAGCTTTGCGATGGTCTCCTACGACTATCTCGACAAGATCGGCTCGGTGCAGTGGCCCTGCAACGAGAAGACCCCGCTCGGCTCGCCGATCATGCATGTCGACGGCTTCGTGCGCGGCAAGGGCAAGTTCATCCGCACCGAATATGTCGCGACCGACGAGCGCACCGGCCCGCGCTTCCCGCTGCTGCTCACCACTGGCCGCATCCTCAGCCAGTACAATGTCGGGGCGCAGACACGGCGGACCGAAAATGTCGTCTGGCACGCCGAAGACCGGCTGGAGATCCATCCGCACGATGCCGAGCAGCGCGGCATTCGCGACGGCGACTGGGTAAAGCTCGGCAGCCGCTCCGGCGACACCACGCTGAGATCCCTGATTACCGATCGTGTTGCGCCGGGTGTCGTCTATACGACCTTCCATCATCCCAATACGCAGGCGAACGTCATCACCACCGATTTCTCCGACTGGGCGACGAACTGCCCTGAGTACAAGGTGACGGCGGTGCAGGTCTCGCCCTCCAACGGGCCGAGCGAATGGCAGCTCGAATATGACGAGCAGGCGCGGCAATCGCGCCGTATCGCCGGCAAGCTCGAGGCAGCGGAGTGACGATGCGGGGGTGGTTTGGCAAGGAGGGATTTGCATCATGACCTTCCAAACCACCGCCCGTGCTCCCGAAACCGCCCGCCGCAACGGCCTCATGCACTCCGGCTCTCGCATCGTGCCGGAAGAAGTGCCGATTGCCTTTTCCTATGGCGGCAGCTCGCATGCGGTGATGATGGCGACGCCCGATGATCTCGAGGATTTCGCCGTCGGTTTCAGTCTGACCGAAGGGATTATCACCGAACGCGCCGAGATAGCGGCCATCGAGATCGTCGAAGGCGAGCAGGGGATCGATGTGCAGGTGAGCCTTGTCGACGACGTCGCGGATCGCCTGCGAGCACGACGCCGCAGCATGGCCGGCCCGGTCGGCTGCGGGCTCTGCGGCATCGAATCGATCGAGCAGGCGGTGCGGCCGGTGCCGGATGTCTCGGCATCGCCGCTGACGCTGTCGCATGCCGATATCGTACGCGCCGTTTCGCTGCTGAACGAGGCACAGCCGCTGCATCGGGAGACCCGGGCGGTACACGGCGCCGGCTTCTATCTCCCGGCCAAGGGATTGGTTGCTGTGCGGGAAGATGTCGGCCGGCACAATGCGCTCGACAAGCTCTGCGGCGCCGTCATCGACGCCGGCGAAAACGGCCGGAACGGCGCCGTCGCCGTAACCAGCCGGCTCTCGGTCGAGATGGTGCAGAAGGCGGCGATCCTTGGTTCTCCCGTGCTCATCGCCATATCCGCACCGACAGCGCTTGCCATCCGCACGGCCGAAGAGGCCGGCATGACGCTCGTCGCCCTGGTGCGCGGCGAGGATTTCGAGATTTTCACCCACCCGCACCGCATCTCGCCCGGAAGCATTGCCGATGTCGCATGATACCAAGACCAAGCTGGTTTACATGGCAAACCAGATCGCCACCTTTTTCAAGAGCCAGCCGGCAAGCGAAGCCGTCGAGGGCGTCGCCACCCATATCAACAAATTCTGGGAGCCGCGCATGCGGCGGCAATTGTTCGAAATCCTGGAGAACCCTGAGAACGGCCTGGATGCACTGGTGCTGCAGGCCGCTCCCTTGATCCGAAAGCCCGCGCCGGAAGCAAACCAGGCCCGGTAGTGTTGATCGGCTCATGCAGGAAGGGGGCAGGGGCACCTGCCTGCGCGTCGGCCTCCTGCGGCGTTCTTTACCGCGTATGCCGTGCCGTATGATCAAAGTGCCGCCGTGCGGCGGCACCGTATAATGGCGATGTGCCGGAAGACTGACATCAAAACTCTTCCCAGCTCTGTGCGCTTGCAGTAGTAGCGCCGTGCGCCTTTGCGACACGCGAAACCAGATGCAGCGCCGGCGAGCCTGCCTGTCTTGCGTCTAGCCTGCCGGCAGTCTGCTGGGCCGGGGTCCGGGTCTGACCGGGCAGGCGGAACCTTGCCAGCAGGACCCGCAGCATTTCGGCTTCCTTTGCCAGGTTATGGCTGGCGGCGGTGCTTTCCTCGACCATGGCGGCGTTCTGCTGGGTTGCCTGGTCTAGCGTATTGACCGCCTGGTTGATTTCCTTAAGGCCGGTTGCCTGTTCCTTTGAGGCTTCGACGATGGCGACGACGTTGCCGTTGATATCGCCGACCTGTGTGACGATCTGCTCGAGCGCCTTGCCGGTCTGGCCGACGAGGCCGACGCCGTTCTTGACGAGATCGCTCGACGTATTGATCAGCGCCTTGATCTCCTTGGCGGCTTTGGCAGAGCGCTGGGCGAGCTCGCGGACCTCCTGGGCCACCACGGCGAAGCCCTTGCCGGCCTCGCCGGCGCGGGCTGCCTCGACGCCGGCATTCAGCGCCAGGAGGTTGGTCTGGAAGGCGATATCGTCGATGACGCCGATGATGTTGGTGATTTCGCGCGAGGACTGCTCGATCTGGTCCATGGCGGCGACGGCGTTGCGGACCACGACGCCCGACTGCTCGGCGCCCTGCTTGGTCACGGCGACGAGGCGGCCCGCCTCATCGGCGCGGCGGCTGGAATCGTTGACGGTGGTGGTGATCTCCTCCAGCGCGGCTGCGGTCTCTTCGATCGATGCGGCCTGCTGTTCCGTCCGCTTGGAGAAAGAATCCGCCGATCCGCCGATCTCGCTCGAGCCGGCGGCGATCGCACTGGCATTCTCGCCGATCGTCTTCATCGTCTCGGCAAGACCTCTGACCGCGGTATTGAAATCCTGGCGCAATTGCTCCATCGAGGGGACGAAGGGTGTGTCCACCGTCCTCGTCAGATCGCCTTCGGAAAGCTGACGCAGCGCGCCGGCGAGCAGGGATATCGCGCTCATCCGCTGGGTGACGTCGGTTGCGAACTTCACCACCTTGTAGACCTTGCCGTCGGCATCGACGATCGGGTTATAGGCGGCCTGAATCCAGATTTCGCGGCCACCCTTGCCGAAACGGACGAATTCGTTGGCGATGAATTCGCCATTGGCGAGACGTCGCCAGAAGCTGCTGTAATCCTCGGTGCGGGTATATGCCGGGTCGCAGAAGATGCTGTGATGTTTGCCGGTGATTTCGGCCAGGGAATATCCCATGGCCTCACAGAAATTTTCATTGGCGGTCAGGATTTCGCCCTTCGGGGTGAATTCGATCACCGCCTGCGAGCGCGAGATCGCTTCGAGCTTGCCGGAATCTTCGACCGCCTGCTTCTTCGCGGCGGTGATATCGGCGGCAAACTTCACCACCTTGTATGGCTTTCCGCCCTTTGAAACAGGGTTATAGGAAGCCTGGATCCATATCTCCCTGTTGCCCTTGGCGAGCCGCTTATAAGCGCCGGCGTCATATTCGCCGCGTCCAAGCCGCGCCCAGAAGGCGCGATATTCGGGCGTCGCTGTATAGGCCGGCTCGCAAAACATGCTGTGATGCTTGCCGACGATCTCGTTCAGACGGTAACCAAGCGCGTTGCAGAAATTCTCATTCGCCGTGAGAATATTTCCCTTGAGATCGAATTCGATGATCGCCTGCGATTTGGAGATGGCGTCAAGAATGTATTTCGAATCGGAGGTAAGACCAAACATTCCTGTCCCTTTGAGATGCACAGCTTTTGCTGTTTCGGCCGGAGAAGCGAGGGGGCGGACAAGGTATGCGGAGCCGGGACGAACCGGTAGTCGGTTATCACTCCCACTGCGCCGGAGACTTATCATCCGTATGCATCACCATGCTGAGGGAGCGTGGTTAAAATTGCGTATAAAAGATATTGCTAATAATATGATGCGACGCTGACACAGCCAATCTGCTCGGGGCGGCAATAAAAAACCGCCCGAAGTGGGCGGTTTTCAATAGTTGAATAGTTTGAGCGGATCACGCGGCCAGTTCGTCTGTTTCGTTTTCCTTGAACATCTTGGCAAGGTTCAGGAAGCAGATCATGCCGTTTTCCGAAGCGATGATGCCTTCACAATAGGCGCGGTCGAAGGACGCGGTCACCTCAGGTACCGGCTGGACCTGGCTGGACGAGATAGTGAGAATATCCGAGACGCGGTCGACGAGCATGCCGATGACCATGCTGTGAACTTCGGCGACGACAATGGCGCTACGCTCGTTGGCAACGGTGCTCTTCATGCCGAGCTTGTAAGCGAGGTCGATGATCGGGATCACCGAGCCGCGCAGGTTCATGACGCCGATGACATCGGCCGGCGCATGCGGGATCGGCGTCGACGGCGCCCAGCCACGGATTTCGCGGATGGTCGTGGTCTTGACGCAGAATTCCTGATCATGCAGGCGGAAGGCAATGATCTCGAGCGTATCGCCGCTGAAGCTAGTGGAATTGATCGTGGCCATAGAATTCTTCCCAACTGTCGTAAGCCAGGGCAGAAGCAGGCGCGCCACCATTGGCACGGACCAGCTTTGCCTTCACACCACGCGATGACTTTGCTTTGTGCGAAGCATCGTTACGGTTATTGACGACAGTAACGGAAGAGTGTTGCCCAAATCTAAATTGGCAGACCAGATTGCAAAGGTTTTCTGCCTCGGGTGGAAGCCGGCGCCTGCAAATGCGTGACCGGCGCCGAACAACTCGACGATCCGGCTCAGGTGATCGTCTTTTCAATCTGCGAGACCGCCCAATCCACCTGCTCCCTTGATATGATCAAGGGCGGGGCGAGGCGGATCGTATGGTCGTGGGTATCCTTGGCGAGAAGGCCGCGCTCCTTCAGCGCATGGCAATATTGCCGTGCGCCGCCGGCTTCGGGTTCCAGCTCGACGGCCATCATCAGGCCGCGGCCGCGCACGTCCCTGACGATGTTCGAACGGATCGACTTGAGGCCTTCGAGGAAATAGTCGCCCATATCAGCGGCGTTCTCGATCATGCCCTCTTCCGTCAGTACCTTCAGGGCGGTGCGCGCCACCGCGCAGGCGAGCGGATTGCCGCCGAAGGTCGAGCCGTGCTGCCCGGGCTTGAGCACACCCAGAACCTCGGAATTGGAAAGCACGGCCGAGACGGGATAGAAGCCGCCGGACAGCGCCTTGCCGATCAGCGTCACATCGGCCTCGATGCCTTCGTGTTCCTCGGCCAGCAGCTTGCCGGTGCGGCCGAGGCCGGTCTGAATCTCGTCGAGAATGAGGGTGACGTTGTTTGCCGTGCAGAGCTCGCGGATGCGGGTGAAATAGCCGGCCGGCGGGATGACGACGCCGGCTTCCCCCTGGATCGGCTCGATCAGGGCGGCCACCGTATTGCCGTTGATTGCGGCGGCGAAAGCCTCGGCATCGCCGAAGGGAATGATGCGGAAACCGGCGGTGTAGGGGCCGAAGCCGGTGCGGGCGTCGGGGTCCGTGGAGAAGCTGATGATGCTCAGCGTCCGGCCATGGAAATTATCGGCGCAGACGATGATCTCCGCCTTGCCTTCCGGTACGCCCTTGACCTCGTATCCCCATTTGCGAACCGCCTTGATGGCAGTTTCCACCGCCTCGGCGCCGGAATTCATCGGCAGGATCTTGTGCGAGCCGGTGAGGGCCGCGAGTTCTTCGTAGAGATAGGCGAGCTGATCGTTGCGGAAGGCGCGGGAGGTGAGTGTCAGCCTGCCCGCCTGCTCGACCATGGCGGCGAGGATCTTCGGATGGCAATGGCCCTGGTTGACGGCGGAGTAGGCCGAGAGGCAATCGAGATAACGATTGCCGTCGGTATCCCAGACATGAACACCTTCACCGCGCGTCAGCACCACGTCGAGCGGCTTGTAGTTGTTGGCGCCGAGCCGCTGTTCGGTGGCGATCAGTTTTTCCGAGGTGTTCATGGTTCTTCCCCTTTTTATGCAGCGCGTGTCGGGCGATCGAAGATGCGGCGGCCGAAGAGGCTTGCCGTCAGCTCCACCAGAATGCGGGCGCTCTTGCCGCGATCGTCGAGAAACGGATTGAGTTCAACGAGATCGAGCGACGAAACGAGGCCGCTGTCCGAAAGCATTTCCATCACCAGATGCGCCTCGCGAAAGGTCGCGCCGCCAGGCACTGTCGTGCCGACGCCGGGGGCGATTTCGGGGTCGAGGAAATCGAGGTCGAGGCTGACATGCAGCAGGCCGTTCGCCTTGGCGACGACACTGACGATCTCTCGCATGATGGCGCCGATGCCCTGCTCGTCGATGGCGCGCATATCAAAAACGTTGACGCCATGTTCGTGGATCTCCTCGCGTTCGCGCGCATCGACCGAACGGATGCCGACCTGGAAGACATTCTTCGGGTCAACGAACGGGCGATCCTTCGGCAGGATCTGGGCAAACTCCGCCTCGCCGCAGAAGAAGGCGACGGGCATGCCGTGAATATTACCGGAGGGCGAGGTGGCCGGGGAATTGAAATCGGTGTGGGCATCGAGCCAAAGCACGAAGAGCGGCCGGCCTTTGCTGGCGGCGTAACGGGCCATGCCGGAGACAGTGCCCATGGAAAGGCTATGGTCGCCGCCGAGGATCAGCGGAAAACGGCCGGAGGCGGCCACGTCGTGGACGCTGCTTTCGAGAGCCCGCGTGAAGGCGCCGACGATCCTAAGATTATGGGCTTTCGGATGGTTCGGCAGATCCATCGCCGGCACGATCCTGAGATCGCCGCTGTCGGCGACGTCATGGCCAAGCTCGATCAATGTCTGGTCGACGCCGGCAATGCGCAGGGCCGCAGGCCCCATGGCAGCGCCCCTGCGGCCGGAGCCTTCTTCCAGCGGCGCGCCGATGAGGGTGACAGATTGCGATTGGGCATTCATCTAAGGGGCTCCGTGTTGAGGCCTGTTTGAGGCGATAGTGGGTTAAACGGCTGGCGGCAAAAAGATGGAAAAATGTCAGAAATGGAGTATGATTGCGCATATTGATAAACCACTTTTGACAAAGTGATTAGCGTGGATGATCTCGATACTGAGCTTCTGAGTGCACTTCGCCACAATGCCCGGATTTCCGTCTCCTCGCTTGCGGCGATGACCGGCGCATCGCGGGCAACGGTTGCCGCCCGGATCGACCGGCTGGTCGCCGGCGGCACCATCGTCGGCTTCACCATCCGCACCGGTCACGAGACCCGGTCCGCCGGGGTGCGCGCCATCGTCATGATCGAGGTGCTCGGCAAGCTCGCCGACAGGGTGGCCGATCAGTTGAGGGGGGTGCCGCAAGTGCGCGCGCTTCACAGCACCAACGGCAAATGGGATTTCGTCGCCGAACTCGAGGATCGCGACCTTGCCTCATTCGACGAGACGCTGCGCCGCATCCGGCTGATCAATGGCATCAACTCAACCGAGACCAACATCCTTCTCAAGACGAGCAAGACGGGTTTCTAAGCCGGCTCAATATTCCCGTTCGTAGACGATGCCCGCTTCTCCCGCACCATTGCCGCCGGCAGCGCCGCGCAGTTTGACGCCGCGGCCGACATCGAGGTTGATTATCGCCTTGGCGCCGGCCGAGCCGCCCTGCTGCAATTCGAAATAGGTGCGGTCGTTGAGATAGCGGCCGACGCTGACGCTGGTCTGGCCCTTGGAATCGGTGCTGATGTCGAGATCGTCGACGCCGAGCTGGTTGCGCAGGCCTTCGAAAAGCGAGTTGGAGCGGTTGCCAGCCAGCTGGCTGACGGCGTCGGCGAGCTGGGCGATCTGCACCGGCGAGAGCTTTGACATCGACTGGCCAAAGATCAGCTGCGCCAGCACCTCGTCCTGCGGCAGCTGTGGCGAGGAGGAAAAGGTGATCGCGGGGTCGGTGGCAAGGCCAGCCACGTCGACGGTCAGCGTCGTCGAGCCGGAAGCGGAGGTTGCTTCCATATCGAGCGCCGGCGTCAAGTTGCCGGCAAAGGTGATCCGGCTCTTGTCGGTGAAATCCAGGCGGCGGTTGAGAATGGTCAAGCGACCGCGGCGCATGGTGAAGCCGCCGGTCACGATCGGCGCTGCCGCCGTTCCGCGGATCGTCACACCGCCGCCGAGCTCGGCATCGATGCCGCGGCCGCGCACGAAAATATGCGAGGGCGCGTCGATTTCGAGATCGAGGGTGATCGTCGAGGATTTTTCGCCGGGTTTCCGCTCGCCGTCGTCGCGCAGCTGCGCAAGCACCGCCCGCGGCGCATTCTTATGCCGGATATCGATTTCACTGAGCGAGGTCGGCAATTTTTCTGGGATGGTGATCGAGGTCTTGTCCAGACGAAGCTTGCCGCTCAGCGTCGAATTCATCATCGGCCCGCGCAGGGCGATCGTGCCGTTAACCGTGGAGACGACGAGCGTTCCGTCGACATAGACCGCCTTGTCGAGTTTGATCGAAATGTCGGCGGGAAAGCCACCGGCCGGCTGGATGCCGATGGTGCCGCTTGCCGAAATCGTGCCGCCGCCGCCAACGTTGCCGCTGAGGCGCGAGATCACGGCCTGGCTGCCGTTGAAGCTCACGGTTGCCGCCAGATTGTTGACGGCGAGATTGCGCCGGACGTCGACGAGCTTTGCGCCTGATGTCGAGACGGTGCCGTTGATGACGGGTGCGGCCGCCGTTCCGCCAACCTGCAGATTGACGGTGGCGACGCCGTCGGCGACGAGGCCCTGTTGCGCCAGCGGCGCGCCGAGCACGGCGAAAGGAAGATTGCCGTTGAAGCGCATGTCGATGGCGCGATTGCCTGTGATCACAACACTGCCGCCACCCTTCAGCGACATGCCGGCGTCGCCGGCAAGGCTGGTGTCGACCGTCAGCTTGTTTCCGGCAAGTTTGCCGGATGCACCGATGGTGAATGGCGAAAGGCCGGCGCCTTTTGTCTGGCTCGTCGCGGCGTTCTTCCAGTCGACCTTGAAATCGACTGAGGGCGCCGATAGCGCGCCGGTGGCCTTGACCGTCGCCGAGACCGCGCCCTCGGCTGCAAGGCCCGGAACAAAGCCGTTGGCAATGGCAGCCGGAAGATCGGCAGCGTTGGCCGTGACGTCGATCGACTGGATCGTCGTGCCTGCAATGGCGAGATTGCCGGCGGCCTTAAGCGCAATGCCGCCGCTGCCGTTGAGGGCGGCATCGAAATCGAGCCGGTCACCGGCGTATTTTCCCGTTGCCGTCAGCGCCAGGCGGGAAAGGCCGGCAGCCTTGGTGTGGCTGGTCGCGGCATCCTTCCAGTCGAGCTTGAAATCAACGATCGGATTTGCCGGCGTTCCCGACGTGACGGCGCTCGCCGAAAGCGTGCCATCGGCGCCGAGACCTGGAACGAATGCATTGGCGATATTGGCTGGCAGCGCCGGAATATCGGCATTGATCGAAAGATCCCGGATCGCTGTTCCCGCGATCGTGACACCGCCTGTCGCCTTGGCCAACACCCCGTCTTTGCCGGCGAGGTTGGCATCGAAGTCGACCCTGTCATTGGCGTATTTTCCGGATGCCGCGGCACTCAGGCCGGAAAGGCCGCTGCTTCTGGTCTGAGCGGTTGCGGCGTTCTTCCAGTCGAGCCTGAAATCGACGGCGGGTTTGGGCAGCGCGCCGGAGGCGGATGCCGTTCCGGACACCGTTCCCTCAGCGGCGAGACCGGGGACGAAGTCGTTGGCAAGGGCTGCCGGCAGGTTGGCAAGGTCGGCCTTGACGTCGAGGTTGCGGATCGACGTGCCCGACATGGCGACATTGCCGGTGGCTTTCAGCGAGAGGCCATCCTTGCCGCCGAGATCGGCATCGAAATCGAGCTTGTCGTCGGCAAAGTGTCCCGATGCGGTCAGCGCCAGGCCGGAGAGATGAGCGCTCTTCGTCTGCCGGGTTGCGGCATCGGTCCAGTCGAGCTTGAAGTCGGCATTCGGTGCTGCAGGAGTCCCGGCGGCGGATATCGTGCCTGAGATCGTGCCGCCTGCTTCGAGATCCGGAACGAAGGCGTTGGCGAGAGCGGCCGGAACCTTGGCGATCGCGGCGTCGAGCTTGAGGCTGTCGATCGCCGTGCCGGCAAGCGCGACATTGCCTGCGGCCTTCAGCGACAGGCCATTATCGCCGCTAACTGCCGTATCGAAATCCAGCTTGTTTTCGGCGAATTTTCCCGATGCGGTCACGTCGAGGCTGGCAAGGCCGGCGTGTTTCGTGTGGCTGGTCGCGGCGTTTTTCCAATTGAGGTCGAAATCGGCGGCCGGAGCGGAAAGGGATCCGGTGGCCGAGACCGTTCCGGTAATGGCGCCTTCCGCTGCAAGATCGGCGACGAAGCCGTTGGCGATGCCGGCCGGGACATTGGCCAGTGCGGCGTCGACGTTGACGTTACCGATCGTCGTGCCTGTGATGGCGACATTGCCGTTTGCCCTGAGCGAGAGGCTGTCGGCGCCGCTTGCTGCCGCGTTGAAATCCAGCTTGTTGTCGGCGAATTTTCCGGATGCGGTGACGCCAAGGGCCGCAATGCCGGCACGCTTGGTGTGGCTCGTTGCAGCACCTTTCCAATCAAGGTCGAAATTGGCGGTCGGGGCGGCAAGCGAACCTGCGGCCGAGAGCTTTCCCGAGATCATGCCTTCGGCGGCGAGATCGGCGACGAAGCTATTGGCGATCGCTGCCGGGACATTCGCCAGCGCGGCATCGAGCTTGACGTTGCCGATCGTCGTGCCTGTCATGGCGAGATTGCCGGTTGCGTTTACCGACAGCTTGTCGGCGCCTGATATCGCCGCGTCGAAGTCGAGTTTGTTGTCGGCGAATTTTCCTGAAGCCTTCATCGCGAGATCGGCAAGACCGGCGCGTTTCGACTGGCTGGTCGCAGCATCTTTCCAATCGAGATCGAAATTGGCGGTCGGCGCATTGAGGAGGCCGGCGGCCGAGACCTTTCCGGTAATCGTGCCTTCGGCGGCCAGATCGGGAACGAAACCATTGGCGATGCGGGCCGGCAGATTGACGATATCGGCGTCGACGTCCAGGACCGGCGCCTTCGGGTCGGCGAGTGCGACATTGCCGGCGGCCTTCAGCGAAAGGCCGTCATCTCCCGCGACTGCGGTGTCGAAACCGAGTTTGTTGTCGGCGAATTTTCCGCCGGCGGTGATGCCGAGCGGCCCGATCCCGGCCCCCTTGGTCTGGCCGGTCGTCGCATCCTTCCAGTCGAGCTTGAAGTCGGCAACAGGTGCGGCCGGCGTTCCCGTCACTGCAATCGTTCCGGAAATCGTGCCGCCGGCCGAAAGGTTCGGCACGAAACCGTTGGCAAGCGCTGCCGGCAGTTCGTGGATGTCGGCATCAAGCTTCAGCGTCTCGCCGGCCGAACCGGTGACGCTCACCGAGCCGGTGCCGGTCTTCAGCGTCAGCCCGTTCAGATTGGCGGTGCCGCCGACGATTGCGACCTGTGTCGGTGCCGCGAGTTCGACCGGGATATTGCGCGGGCTGGCCGAGAAGCGATCGAGGTTTACGCCGATCGTGCCGCCTGCCGCCTCGATATTGCCGGCCGCCAGCACCGGATTGCCGTCATAGGCGGCATTGAGATCGAAATCGGTATGGTTCTGCTGCTTGGTAAAGCCGAGCGAAAGGCCGGCAAGCCTGTTCGACCCGGCATTCACCTCGTCGGCCTTGACCGTGCCGTTTACCGCAAGGGCGCTGAGATCGCTGACCGTGACGTCGATATCCGGCTTGACGATAGCAAGCGTATCGCGGCGGATCGAGGCGCCGGTCGCCAGCAGCTTGAGCGCGATCTTGCCACTGTTGCTCGTGACGCCGAGCGAACCCTTGAGGTCGCCGTCGGCCTTCTGTCCGCCGAGTGCGGCGAGCAGGCCGATATTGGGGAAATCGAAGGTCAGTGCGCCTGTCGGCTCCAGGGAGGGCGAGAATTCGACATTGCCGGTCAGCCGGTTGCCGCCGATATCGGCGGTCAGCGCCGGAAGGATAATGCTGCCGTCCTGCGAACTGATGTCGCCGTTGATGCCGATCGGCTGGCCGTCGATCGTGCCGGTGGCGGCGATCCTGCCCTGCGGCGCCTTGGGATCGGCGACACCCGACAGGTCGATATTGAGATTGCCGAGCGTGCGGTCGGCCATATGCAGGCTGGCGGCCTTGAGATTGGCCGTCACGGAGATTGTGGGAAGCTCACCGCCAACTCTCAACGCATAAGCCGCTCCACCGATGGCGCCGGGGATCAGCTTGCCGACGTCAGGCAGCCGGCCGGAGAGATCGGCATTCAACATCGAGCCGTCGAGCACCACGCTGCCGGCGGCCTCAAGCGTGCCGGACTTGAGCACGAGGTTGGACAACGCGAATTTCGACGGGATGGTGCCGACGACCTGGCTTTCGAGCGAGATCGGTCCGTCGAACCTGGCCGTCACCGCAGCCGGCAGGGCTGTCGGTGCGATGGTGAGCTTGGCGTTGCCGGTCAGCACTTGGTCCGTCAGCCGATAGGAGCCGTTGAGGCTGCCGTTGATATTGGCGCTTTCGACGGTGGTGCCGTTGAAGCCGATGCTGCCGGGCGTTATCTGCAGAGGCGAGGCGATCGTGACCGGGCCCTGGACGGCGCGATTGAGGTTCGGCTCTGCAAAGGTCGCGTCGCCGGCAACGAGGCGCAGCTGGATGCTGCCGGAACGGGCGGCGAGATTGAAGGCGTCGCTTTTTGCCGTCAGCTTGACATTGCCGATATCGGCCTGAGGCAAGGTTGCGGTATCGAGCGAGCCGCTGACATTCAACCGGGCCGCCTGCGCATCGCCGGTCAGGCCCAGGTTGAGGCCCGATATCAGGAAACGCGCTTCGCCTTCGGCGAGCGGCCAGCGGAAATCGACAGGCCCCGACGTGCCGAGCAGATTGGCGTTCAGGCTGTTGTTGCCGGCCGGATCGAGGGTGCCTGAGGCGGCGATGACGACGCTGCCGGTGGCGATATTGCCGGTCTGGATATCGATCTTGCCGTGGTTGTCGAAGGTGGTGGCAAGATCGATATTGGTCTGGCCGGCAAAAAGCGGCCGGAAAGCCGAGGGAAGCAGCGAGCTCAGGTCGCCGCCGCCCTTGAGGTCGAGATGGTGCAGTCCGTCTGCGCTGATCTGATGCCGGCCTTCGATTGCGGCGCGCTGCTGTCCGTCGAGGGCCGCCTGCAATTTGCCTTTCCAGTCGGATATCGGTCCTTGGCCGTCGAGATCGATGTTGACGGCAGGATCATCAGGCAGGCCAAGAAAGCCCGCCAGCAGCCCACCCTTAGGTTCAGACAGCTGCGCCTTCAGCCGCAGCCGGTTTTCGGCTGGCGCATAGGCGATGTCGGCGGCGAGCCGCGCATCCGGGACGTCATGACGGCTGACATTGACGACCGCCTCGCCGCCATCGCCGTTCGCTGAAAGACTGCCTTCGGCAGCAAGCGCAAAAGCGCGCCCGGCAAAGGGTGCGGCCAGTTTGATGTCGGGCAGCGCGACGCGGTCGATGTCGACCTTGATCGGGAGGCTGAAACCGCCGGCATTTTCTGCTCCGGGCCGCGAGGGCAGGGTGCGCACCGGCTCGCGCAGCACGTCGATCGTTTCGATTTCGAAACGTTTGGCATGGAAGGTTCCAGTCAGCAGCGCCAGCGGATTCCAGTCGATCGCGATGCCATGAATTTCCGCAAACACGCCTCTGGTGTCGGAGATCGAGATCTCTGCGGCGCGAAGCCCGCCGGTCAAAAGGCCTTGCGGTTCACGCACGGTAATCGTCATGTCCCGGTTGGAAAGCGTGGAGGCTATCTTTTCGGTGACGATGCGGGCGCCAAAGGCGGTGAAGCCGAAGATCGCAAGTGCCATGACGGCAAGAATCAAGAACGCGCCCACGCCATAGGCGGTGAGCCGTAGGATCCAGTTGACGATTTTTGCCAGCGTTTGCATCGGCGCGGACACTACCCCGTTTTCATGATGGCTCACAAATCGGAATCGGCAATTCTAGAGCATGATGCCGAAAAGTGTGAGCGGTTTTCGGACGACATCATGCTCTAACTCTTTAATGTAGAACAGGATTCAGATTTTGGACCGACCGGGCCTAAAATCATCCTGTTCTAGAAGGATTGGCCGATGCCGGCGTAGATTCCATAATCTGTGCCATCTTCGTACTTGTTCAACGGCATGGCAAAATCAAGCCGCAGCGGGCCGAAAGGCGTCGCATATCGTATCCCGGCGCCGGCGCCGGCGCGGATATCGGAAAAGCCGGGAAAGGTGCTGTCCGATACCGTGCCGACATCGATGAAAGGCACGATGCCGATCGTATCGGTGATCTTGATGCGGGCCTCCAGCGAACCGGTCACATAGGAGCGGCCGCCGGTCGGATCGCCATTGTCGTTATAGGGCGAGATTTCCTGATAGCTGTATCCGCGCACCGAGCCGCCGCCGCCGGCAAAGAAGCGCTGCGTGGCGGGAATGTTCTCGATGCCGCCGCCGCCGATCAGGACACCGGCGGCGACCTTGCCGGCCAGCACCACGCCGTCCTCGGCGCCGAACGGCAGATAGCCGGAGATCGAGCCCTGGAATGCCGCATAGGGCGTGGCGTTGAAGATCTCGTAACCGGGCTTAGCCGAAAATGTCGCGCGATAGCCCTCGGTCGGGTTGAACTTGTCGTCGCGTGCGTCGCGGTCATATTGCAGCGGCAGGGTGAAGGTCAGATAGTCGTTGGTGCCGAAGGCGTCGTCGTCGCGTTCCCAGCTGACCTCGCCGCTCGCCGAGATCGTGTCCCGGTCGGTCAGCTCGTAAGACAGGCCGAGCGAGGCGGTGACGAGCGTTGCATTATAGGCATCCGGATTTTCGGTCTTGGCAACGATGCCGGCCTTCAGCGTCGCGGCCGGGAAGAAAGCGCCGGGCTTGGTGAAAAGGATACCGGCGGAATAGTCGAGGTTGCCGACATCCGTGGTTTCGCCAAGCCGCGAGACCGAGCCCTCGATCCGCAGCGTTTCGGCTTCGCCGAACAGATTGCGGTGGCCCCAATAGCCCTGAACGCCGAAGCCGTCGGTGGTCGAATATTGGGCGCCGACGCCGAAATAGCGCCGCTTGCCTTCGGAGACCTCGATCGTCATCGGCAAGGTGCCATCCGGCGCCAGCGCATCGGCTTCATGAATGGTGACGCTTGAAAAGACGCCGAGGGCGCGAAGCCGCTCGCCGGCTTTCTTCAGCGTCTCCGGGGAATAGGCTTCGCCCTTGTCGAGCCGGGAATAACGCTGGATGAAACCTGGCTTGACGGTCTTCTCGCCGGTGATGCCGACATCGCCGATCGGGGCGACCGGGCCACCTTCGGCCGCAAGCACGATATCGACGGTATCGCTGTTGTGATCGGCGACGACCTTGCGTTCGGTCAGCTTGGCAAACGGCCGGCCCTCGCTCTTCAACTGCTCGACGATCTTGTCGCCGGCCTTGATGATGGCAAGCGAGCCGGCCTGAGCGCCCGGAGCCAGATCGTAATCGGCGGGATTGTGGTTTGCGGCATCGCCGCCGAACTGCACCTCCCTGACCTTGAAGATCGGGCCGGGCGCAATGTCGACGGTGACCGGGACCGGCGCGGACCGGTCGAATGTCGGGTTGGGCGGCAGGTCGTCGATATTCTTGCCGTCGATGGTGATCGTCACCACGCCGCCATAACGGGCTTTTTCATACAGGGTGGCGATCAGCCGCTCACGGTCGTCGCGGGCCTTGACGACGACGCCGAGATCGCCCGAAACCGGCTGCTTCTGGTCACCGACAAGACGGGAACTGTTTTGCAGCGCTTCTTTCAGGTCGGGATCGGCGGTATCGGCCTTCAGGTCGACATGGTAGCGCACCGGATCGGGCACCTGTTGACCTTCGTCTTCGTCCTTGCCGAAGATGGTGATGCCGAAAAGCTTGAAGGCGTAAGCGTCGCCGATCAGGACCGGTGAGAACGCAGCTGCCGCTGCGACCACCATCATGGTGCCTGTTCGCCGATACGCAGTACCTGTTTTCGGGCTTGTCCCTCTAATCCGCATACGCCGCTTTTGGTTACGTCTACAATGAAGCTTCGTTGCCCAGCCGTGAACAGCTTAGCGACAAAAACGCGCGGGGTGTACCATTTTAAATTGCCCGCGCTCTAATTTAGTACAAAAAATCCCGGAGGTGTGTCCGGGATTTCCTGAATGTGACGGTTTGTAAGGGGTTCTCAGCGCGGGCAGCTATCAATGTAGCGGCGGCCGTAGCGGTCGCGATAGTAGCACTGGCCGGGCTGTTCGGCGACGCTGCCGATCAGCGCGCCGGATACGCCGCCGATAGCGGCGCCGACCGCAGCGCCACGAACATTACCGGTGACTACACCGCCGATGACGGCGCCTGAGGCAGCGCCGATGCCGGCGCCCTGTTGGGTCGGCGTGCAGCTTGCGATCGACAGTCCGACCAATGCGAGTATGACAGCTTTCTTCATCTTTTTTTCTCCGAGGTTGTTGCCCAACGGGCAAAGGTCGTCCCTTTTATTTTTCTCAGGCTAGACCGAAAACTATGTCGGAAGAAAGGGTTGTCCACCGGCGCGCCGATTTTTTTGCGATACCGGCCGTCGTCGTGCTTGCGGCGATCGGCAAACTCTGCCGGGTCTGCCGGATCAATTTCATTGATCGCCACATGCAGATTTTTTATCTGGAATCATTCAAAAAACTGGGCCATTTGCCGCAGTTGATGGTAAAGCAAAGGGTAAGCATTGACGCGCGGACGTCCGGTCGGCAAGAACGGCCGCGCGATACTGGAGCATAAGATGGATTTCGAAGCGTTTTTCAAAAACGAGCTAGACGGGCTGCATGCCGAGGGCCGCTACCGCGTTTTTGCCGATCTCGAGCGCCACCGCGGTAATTTCCCGCGCGCGACGCGCCATACGGCCGATGGCGAAAAAGAAGTCACGGTCTGGTGCTCCAACGATTATCTCGGCATGGGCCAGAACCCGAAGGTGATCGAGGCGATGAAAAGCGCCATCGACCACTGTGGCGCGGGTGCGGGAGGCACCCGGAATATTTCTGGCACCACCCACTATCACGTCATGCTCGAACGTGAACTTGCCGATCTGCACGCCAAGGAATCGGCACTGATCTTCACCTCGGGCTATGTGTCCAACTGGGCGGCACTCGGCACGCTCGGCGCCAAAATTCCCGGCCTGATCATCTTCTCCGACGCGCTGAACCATGCCTCGATGATCGAGGGCATCCGTCATGCCAAGTGCGACAAGGTGATCTGGAAGCACAATGACGTCGCCGATCTCGAAGCCAGGCTTAAGGCCGCCGATCCGAAGGCGCCGAAGCTGATTGCCTTCGAAAGCGTCTATTCGATGGATGGCGATATCGCCCCGATCAAGGAAATCTGCGACCTCGCCGACAAATACGGCGCGATGACCTATCTCGACGAAGTGCATGCGGTCGGCATGTACGGCCCGCGCGGCGGCGGCATAGCCGAGCGCGAGGGGCTGATGGACCGGCTGACGGTGATCGAGGGCACGCTCGGCAAGGCTTTCGGGGTGATGGGCGGCTATATCGCCGCGTCGGCAGCCCTTTGCGATTTCATCCGCTCGTTTGCCTCGGGCTTCATCTTCACCACGGCGCTGCCGCCGGCGCTTGCCGCCGGTGCGGTCGCCTCGATCCAGCACCTGAAGGTCAGCCAGTTCGAGCGCGCCCGCCATCAGGACCGGGTCCGCAAGCTCAGGGCGCTGCTCGATCAGCGCGGCATTCCGCATGTGCCCAATCCGAGCCATATCGTGCCGGTGCTGGTCGGCGATGCGGCCAAGTGCAAGTGGATCTCCGACCTGTTGCTCGACAATTGCGGCGTCTATGTCCAGCCGATCAACTATCCCACCGTGCCGAAGAAGACCGAGCGGCTACGCATCACCCCGACGCCGCTGCATTCCGACGCCGATATCGCCCATCTGGTCGAGGCGCTGCATTCGCTCTGGTCGCGCTGCGCGCTGGCAAGGCACGTCGCCTGATTTTTCGATGATCGCTCCGTCATAGTTCAGGACCTCCCATTGGAGGTCCTGACTGCGATCGTCCTGTTTCCGCAAGGGCGCCCCTGCAACTTCCCTGCGCCCGCCTGGAATTTCACTCGCGCTGCTTAGGTCTCAAGACCACGATATATCACCATCGGTTCGATCGATGCGCTCGGATCCTCCTTTGCGTTTGCACTTATCCGCGCACGGTCTTTCCCTGATCCGGATCTCCCGGTTTGCGTGAGAAAACCTTTTCTCACTTGACACAGCAGTTGGTAAAAGCTTTTCTCAAGCCACTTCAGAAGGAGGAAACTCTGAACATAGCGGGAGGAAAAAGAGGCAGGATCACCATCCATGAGGTGGCCTCGGCTGCCGGGGTGAGCATTTCGACGGCGTCGAAGGCGCTCAATGACACCGGCCGGATGGGCGCGGAAACGCGCGAGCGGGTGAAGCGGATCGCCGGCGAAATCGGCTATCGGCCGAATGCGCTGGCGAGAGGGCTTCTCAGCAAACGCAGCTTCACTATCGGGCTCTTGACCAACGACACCTACGGCCGTTTCACCCTGCCTGTGATGGCGGGTATTTCGGACGCTCTGGTCGATCATGGGGTTTCGGTTTTCCTCTGCGCCATCGAGGACGATCCGGCGCTCGCCCAGATCCATGTCGATGCGATGCTCGACAAGCAGGTCGATGGCATCATCGCCACGGGAAAGCGGCTGGACAGGCGTCTGCCTGTCGATCTGTCGAACTTGCATGTGCCTGTCGTCTACGCCTTCACCGAGGGGACGCAGAACAGCGTTACCTTCCGTTCGGACGACGAACAGGGCGCGAGACTGGCGGTGGAATGGCTGGCCAAGGTCGGGCGGCGGCGGATTGCGCATATCACCGGGCCGGAAGAGTTCTTTTCGGTGCGCGAGCGGGCCGGCGCCTACCATGCGGTGGCAGGCCACCGCGAGCCGGTGCTCTACGGCGTCTGGTCGGAAAGCTGGGGCCATGAGGCGGTGGAGCAGCTTTGGCAGAGGCCGGGAGAAAAGCCCGACGCACTGTTCTGCGGCAATGACCAGATTGCCCGTGGTGCCGCCGATGCGCTGCGCGAGCGCGGCGTCAAGGTGCCGCAGGATGTCTCGGTGATCGGCTTCGACAATTGGGAGATTGTCGCGGCCCAGACCCGGCCGCCGCTGACGACGGTGGATATGGAGTTGAAGGAGCTCGGGCGGCAGGCCGGATTGACGGTGTTGGCGCTTGCGGAAGGACGGCCGGTCGAGCCGGGCGTGCGGAAATTGCCGTGCCGGCTGATCGTCCGGCAGTCATGCGGGGGTAAGACCTCGAGGGAATGAGCAAAGGCGCAGGGAGATGCGCCATATCGGGAGGAGTGTCATGATCAAGCGTCTTTTGGCGGCGACCAGCATCGCCAGTCTATGTCTGTTTTCGGCTGCGTCGGCGGCTGAAAATGTCGAAATGTGGGTTCGATCCGGCATCGGCGACGCCTTCAAGAAAGTCGTCGAAGCCTATAATTCCGGCCATGAGAACAAGGTCGTGATGACCGAGGTGCCGTTCTCCGAACTGGTGCAGAAATATGCGACGGCGATTGCCGGCGGACAGGCGCCGGACGCGCTGTCGATGGATCTGATCTATAATCCTGCCTTTGCTGCCGCCGGCCAGCTGGAGGACCTGACGGACTGGGCAAAATCGCTGCCCTATTTCAACTCGCTATCGCCGTCGCATGTCCGCCTCGGCACCTATCAGGACAAGATTTACGGCCTGCCGCTTTCGGTGGAGACATCGGTCTTTGCCTGGAACAAGGATCTCTACAAGAAAGCCGGTCTCGACCCGGAAAAGGCGCCGGCCAACTGGGATGAAATCACCGCCAACGCCGAGAAGATCCGGGCGCTCGGTGACGATACCTACGGCTTCTATTTCTCCGGCGGCGGCTGCGGCGGCTGCATGATCTTCACCTTCACGCCGCTCACCTGGGGTGCGGGCGCCGATATCCTGTCGGCCGACAGCAAAAAGGCGACGCTCGATACGCCGCAGATGCGTAAGGCCGTCGATATCTACCGCAACATGATCAAGAAGGACCTGGTGCCGGCGGGTGCCGCCAGCGACACCGGCGCCAATTTCCTGACCTTCACCAATGGCAAGATCGGCCAGCAGACTCTCGGCGCCTTTGCCATCGGCACGCTGGTGACCGAGCATCCCGATATCAATTTCGGCGTGACCCTCATTCCGGGCGTCGATGGCAAGCCGTCGTCCTTTGCCGGCGGCGACAATTTCGTCATCACCAAGGGCACGAAGAAGATCGACGCGGTGAAGGGCTTCCTCGAATATGTCTATTCGGAGGACGGCCAGAAGATCATGGCAAAGTACGGCAGCCTGCCGACACGCGGCGATATCGCCGACAAGGTGCTGCAAGGTCTCGACCCGCGCATGCAGGTCGGCCTCAAAGCGATCAGTGTGGCCAAGACCCCCTATACGCTGCAGTTCAACGACCTGATCAACAGCGCCAACGGGCCGTGGGCGAGCTTCACCAACGCCGCGATCTTCGGCGACGATGTCGACGGCGCGTTTTCGAGCGCCCAGTCGGAAATGCAATCGATCATCGATAGCGGCCAATAACTCTCTCCCGGCCGCGGCCGGGGAGCGGTGGCAGCTTCCCGGCCAAATCCCAACCGACAGATGCGGAGCGTTTCGATGACCGGTTCCGGTCCAGAGATTCTATTGCCTCGGCGCAGGCGACGACGCCAATCGAACTGGCGCGGCCTTGCCTATATCGCGCCGGCCATGGCGCTGGTCATCGTCTTCTTCCTCATGCCGGTGCTGTTCACCGGATGGATGAGCCTTCACAACTGGCCGCTGATGGGGGCATCGCGCTGGATCGGCTTCAACAATTATTACCGCATGGTCAACGACACCCGCTTCATGACGGCGCTCTCTTTCACCGCCTATTATACGCTCATCGTCACCGTCGCCATCTTCGCCGTCGCCTTTCCGCTGGCGATCTTCGTCGAGAAGGAACGGCAGTTCGTCAGCGCCTATCGCACGGTGATCTTCCTGCCGGTTGTCGTCGGCCTCGCCACCGCCTCGCTGCTCTGGGTGTGGCTTGCCAATGTCGATAGCGGCTTCATCGGCCCGGCCTTGAAAGCGCTCGGCCTGGTCGAAAAGAGCCCCAATCTTCTAGCGACCTTCGACACCGCCTTTCTGACGATCGTGGTGATGGTCGTCTGGAAGATCGCAGGTTTCACCATGATCATTCTTCTGACTGGGCTGCAGGCCATTCCGTCCGAGCTGACCGAGGCCGCCCGCATTGATGGCGCCGGCCGCTGGCAGCGTTTCCGGCATCTGACGCTGCCGCTGATGCGCAAGACGATCGCGCTGGCGCTGATCGTCTCCGTCACCGGCTCGATTCTCGCCTTCGACCAGTTCTACATCATGACGTCGGGCGGACCGCAGAACAAGATGATCTCGGTGGTCTACTACATCTTCAATCAGTCCTTCGTGTCGTTCAATCTCGGTTATGGCGCAGCGCTGTCGATCGTGCTGCTCGCCATCCTGATGGCGATCAGCATCGTGCAGCTCTGGCTGCTGCGCGTCGGGGAGGAGCGTCCATGATCACCTCAAGGGAACGCCGGGCGCGCAAAGCCTTCCGCGTGAAGTCGGCCTATCATCTCACCGGCATCGCCATCTCGATCTTCTTTCTCGCCCCCTTCGTGATCACGCTGTTGTCCTCCTTCCGGCATGGCACGGAGGCCAGCCTGCCGCCCTTGCCGCCGTGGCCGACATCCGGTGTCAGCATCGATTCCTACGCGCTGCTCGATACGTTCGGCGCCGGCATCTGGCAGCATATGATCAACTCGCTGTTCGTCTCGGTCGCCACCGTGGTGCTCACCGTCGGCGTCAGCCTGCTCGCCGGCTATGGCTTCTCGCGCTATCGGTTCCCGCTGAAGAATGCGCTCTTCGTGCTGATCATCACCACTTTGATGATCCCGTTCCAGTCGATCCTGACACCGCTCTTCATCATCCTGGCAAAACTCGGCCTCAACAATTCGCTGCTCGGGCTGACGCTGGTCTATGTGACGCTGCAGCTGCCCTTCTCGGTTTTCATGATGCGCAACGCCTTCGATGCGGTGCCGAAGGAGATCGAGGAGGCAGCACGCATCGATGGCGCGCGTGACCTCCGGCTCTTGATCCGCGTTCTGCTGCCGCTGGTGCTTCCAGGTGTGGCGACGGTGGCGATCTTTGCCTTCCTCAATGCCTGGAACGAGTTTCTGGCAGCCCTGGTGCTGCTCTCCAGCAATGAGAAATACACCCTGCCGGTGCTGATGACGGCGGTTCGCGCCGGACGGCTCGGCGCCATCAACTGGGGAGCGGTCCAGGCCGGTGTCGTCGTCATGACGATCCCTTGCCTGATCGTCTTCCTGCTCCTGCAACGCTACTACATGCGCGGGCTGATGGCCGGCGCGGTGAAATAACTGAGGGAAAATCGAGCTCATGACCAAATCAAGCAACGACCGCCAGTTTCGTCCCGTCGCCGTTCCCGATGTGGAGCTCGGCGGCTTCTGGGGCAAATGGCAGGACGCCGTCTGCAATTCCACTGCCGAGACCCTGCTCGACCGCTGCGTCGAGGCCGGCATGCTGACGGCGATCGATGTCTCCCAGCCGAGCCCCGGCGTCGTCATCCCCATCCAGCCCTGGGGCGGGACGACGCAGATGTTCTGGGATTCCGACCTCGGCAAGTCGATCGAGACCATCGCCTATTCGCTCTATCGCCGCCCGAACCCGAAGCTGGAAGCGCGGGCCGACGAAATCATCGACATGTATGAAAGGCTGCAGGACAAGGACGGTTATCTGAACGCCTGGTTCCAGCGTGTCGAGCCCGCCCGCCGCTGGACCAATCTGCGCGACCATCACGAGCTTTATTGCGCCGGCCATCTGATGGAAGCCGCGGTCGCCTATTATCAGGCAACCGGCAAACGCAAGCTGCTCGATATCATGTGCCGCTTTGCCGATTACATGATCACGATATTCGGCCATGGTGAAGGCCAGTTCCCCGGCTATTGCGGCCACGAAGAGGTCGAGCTTGCGCTGGTCAAGCTTGCCCGCGTCACCGGCGAAAAGAAATATCTCGAACTGTCGAAATTCTTCATCGACGAGCGCGGCACCGAGCCGCATTTCTTCACGGCGGAAGCCAGCCGCGACGGCCGCAGCCTGTCCGACTATCATCAGAAAACCTATGAATATGCGCAGGCGCACCAGCCGGTGCGCGAGCAGACCAAGGTCGTCGGCCACGCCGTGCGCGCCATGTACCTCTATTCCGGCATGGCCGATATCGCCACCGAATATAAGGACGACAGCCTGACGGCGGCGCTGGAAACACTGTGGGACGATCTGACCACCAAGCAGATGTACATCACCGGCGGCATCGGCCCGGCCGCCTCCAATGAAGGCTTCACCGATTATTATGACCTGCCCAACGCCACGGCTTACGCCGAAACCTGCGCCTCGGTTGGCCTGGTGTTCTGGGCAAGCCGCATGCTCGGGCGCGGCCCGGATCGTCGTTATGCCGATATCATGGAACAGGCACTTTACAACGGCGCGCTGCCGGGGCTTTCGACCGACGGCAAGACCTTCTTCTATGACAATCCGCTCGAAAGTGCCGGCAAACACCATCGCTGGAAATGGCACCATTGCCCGTGCTGCCCGCCGAATATTGCCAGGCTGGTGACCTCGATCGGCTCGTATATGTATGCCGTCGCCGACGATGAAATTGCCGTGCATCTCTACGGCGAAAGCACCGCACGGCTGAAGCTTGCCAACGGCGCTGAAGGGCAACTTGAGCAGACCACCAACTATCCCTGGGACGGCGCGGTGGCCTTTACCACAAGACTCAAGACGCCGGCAAGGTTCGCGCTGTCGCTGCGCATTCCGGACTGGGCGGAGGGTGCCACTCTCAGCGTCAATGGAGCAGTGCTCGATCTCGACGCCAATATCCGCGACGGATATGCCAGGATCGACCGCCAATGGGCCGACGGCGATCGTATCGATCTCTATCTGCCGCTGGCACTTCGCCCGCAATATGCCAATCCGAAGGTGCGCCAGGATGCCGGCCGCGTCGCCTTGATGCGCGGCCCGCTGGTCTATTGCGTCGAAACGACCGACAATGGCGAAGACCTCAACGCCATCATCCTGCCCCGCGAGCTCCCGGCCGCCGAAACCGTCGTGCTTAGGGATCTCAACGATGCCGTCGCCCTTGATCTCAAGGTCGAGCGCGAGGAGACGCGGAACTGGGGAACACCGCTCTATCGCCAGGCGCCGGCGGAAAGGCAGGTCGCCACCGCGCGTTTCGTGCCCTATCATCTCTGGGACAACCGCGGGCCGGGAGAGATGCTCGTCTGGGTCCAGTCGGACAAGTAGGTCGTTTGGGGATGACGAACGGTATGGCAAACAAGAGCGTCGTGCTCCAGGACGTGCGAAAAAGCTATGGCAATCTGCCGGTGGTCCATGGGATCGACCTGACGATCGAAGAAGGTGAATTCGTCGTCTTCGTCGGCCCGTCGGGCTGCGGAAAATCGACGCTGCTTCGGATGATCGCCGGCCTGGAAGATGTCACCGACGGCGAGGTCGAGATCAAGGGACGCAACGTCACCGATCTCGATCCGTCCGAGCGCGGTATCGCCATGGTCTTCCAGTCCTATGCGCTCTACCCGCATATGAGCGTGCGCGACAATCTGGCTTTCGGGCTGAAGATGGCGCGTACCAATGCGGCCGAGATCGAGACGCGCGTCAAGGCAGCCTCGGCCATCCTGAAGATCGACCATCTTCTCGACCGGCGGCCCGGGCAGCTTTCCGGCGGCCAGCGTCAGCGTGTGGCGATCGGCCGGGCGATCGTGCGCAAGCCCGATGTCTTCCTGTTCGACGAGCCGCTGTCCAATCTCGATGCGGAACTCAGGGTTTCGATGCGCATCGAGATTGCCCGCCTGCACCGCGAGCTCGGCAATACGATGATCTATGTCACGCACGACCAGACCGAGGCGATGACGCTCGCCGACAAGATCGTCGTGCTGCGCGACGGCCGCGTCGAACAGGCCGGAACGCCACGGGAAATCTACGAGAACCCCGCCAATACTTTCGTGGCGGGCTTCATCGGCTCGCCCCGGATGAACCTCTTGAATGCCCGCTGGGGCGAGGGAAGCCTGGTCGAAGTCGCCGGCAAGCAGATCGAAAGCGGCCTGCCGTCGGCAGACAGGCCGGTGGGTGCGGCGGTGACGCTCGGCCTGCGGCCGGAACATCTGACGGTGGCGTCGGACCTGGCGGGCAGTCTGACGGCCAAGGTGGATTTTTCGGAGTATCTCGGCGGAACGCAATATCTCTATTGCCAGCTTGCCGATGGTCAGTCGCTCACCGTCGAGCATCGCTCGCCGATCAGCATTGCGGCGGGCGAGCAGGTCAGCCTGCTGTTCGAGCGGTCGGATTGCCGATTGTTCGATGAGGGTGGCAACCGGCTGCGGTAACAGAGCATGATGCCGAAAAGTGTGCTGCGGTTTTCCCAGGCAAAGCGCGAAGCGCTTTTGCGGCAACGACATGCGTAAAAACAAAGAGCTAAAGCGCAAGGAGCGAATCTGAAAGATCGCGACGCGCTTTAGCCGGCGACCGCGAGGGTCATCAGCTCCGACGCCCGCTGCCGCGCCTGCCTGTCGGCGGCGAAGACATCGTCCATATCGGCTGCCGGCAGCAGGCCGGCCAGGTCGTCCATCACCCTCTCGGTGATCTCGGCCATGGCAAGGAAGGACAGCCGCCCTTCGATGAAGGCTTCGAGCGCCACTTCCTTGGCGCCGTTCAGCACCGCGCCCTGAACGCCGCCGCGCGTCATCGCCAGGCGCGCCAGCCGCAATGCCGGAAACCGCAGCTCATCCGGCGCCTCGAAATCCAGCCTGGCGAGCTTGGCGAAATCCAGCCGCTCGATCGGCAGGTTCGGCCGGCGCGGAAAGGCCAAGGCATAACCGATGGCCGTGCGCATATCGGGGGCGCCGAGCTGGGCCAGCACCGATCCGTCGGTATAACCGACCATCGAATGGATGATCGATTGCGGATGGAAGATGACTTCGATCTGTTCGGGCTTCAGGCTGAAGAGATGCCGGGCTTCGATCATCTCCAGCGCCTTGTTGAACATCGAGGCGCTGTCGATCGAGATCTTCAATCCCATCGACCAGTTCGGGTGGGCGCGTGCGGTTTCCACCGTCACGCCGGCCATCTCCTGGCGCGAGGCGGTGCGGAAGGGGCCGCCGGAGGCCGTCAGAATGACGCGCTCGACGGCGTGGCGCTGGTTTTCTTCCAGCACCTGGAAAATCGCATTGTGCTCGCTGTCGACGGGAAGCAGCCTGCCGCCGCCTTCCCGGATCGTTGCCAGGAAGAGATCGCCGGCCGAGACCAGGCATTCCTTGTTGGCAAGGGCGATATCGGCGCCGCGGCGTGCGGCGGCAAGGGTCGGTGCCAGCCCCGCCGTGCCGACGATGGCCGCCATCACCCAGTCGGCTTCACGGTCTGCGGCTTCCATCAGGCCGGATTTTCCGGCGGCGACGGCAATGCCGCTGCCCGAAAGTGCGCTCTTCAGTGATTCGTAATGCCGGTCGTTTGCCGTCACCGCCATCAGCGCGCCGGATGATTTCGCCTGCCGGGCCAGCAATTCGACATTGCCGTTGCCTGTTAGTACGGAGATTTCGAAATTCTCCCGCCCGCCCAGGTGATCGACGACGTTGAGGGTGTTTTGGCCGATCGAGCCGGTCGAACCGAAGATGCTGAGGCGCCGCGGCGCGGTTTTGCCGGTCATCATATGCAATTTCGCGAAAGTTTCTCTCGTAGGCTGAGGCTCTACTAGGCTTTGGAGGGGGCGGCAAGTGTGCGGTGCAGCAGATTTCATCCCCTAAGGGGTTTACAGAGCGGCGGCTGGGTGTGATCCTTGTAGCGTTGCTGGCGGAATCGAAATTCCGTCGCGCCGTTCACGGCCGCATGGTCAATTCGGGGCGCCGAGGCGTCCCAAGAAGCACAGGCACTGAGGTGCCGCTGGCCTTTCCGGTCAAACATTAAAATCGAGGATGAAACCGGGATAGGCGGCTTGGCCGCAATCCTTCATCGCGTTCGCTGCGAGCGCATTCATACGCGTTGCTGCGTCGGTTTCGGCGCTGCGGCGCCGTGTCAGGTGAAACGTTCGGACTTCATGACGACATTCAAAATAGCGTGCATTGTTTTTGCCATCGTAACCTCGCTCGCCACCGCGGCGAGGGCGGATGATCTGCTGATCTGGTCGCCAGCCAAACTCTCCGACCGGTCCTACAAGGCGACGATGGGTTTTCGTCTGCCGGCGGAATGGGAAACCAGCGCCGGTGCCGATATTGGCCTGGCGTCGACCAAAGGCGGGGCGCCGCTGCCCGATTCCGGACAGGCGATGCTCTGGGGCCGGATCGACAGGACCAGCGTCACGCCGGCAGGCCAATCACAGCGGGGCGCAAGCATCAGTGTCGATACGCTGCGCGGCAGCGGCGCGCTGACGCTCAGCCGCTCACGCAGCTGGATCCTGTCGGACACGCTCGACATGCAATCGAGCCGATCCATCAGCGTCCAATATGACGCGGTCGATATCAAACAAGCCTCGGTGACGGCGTCGCAGGCGCTGAAGCTGATCCATCCCTGGACGGGAACGTCGCTTTCGGCGGGCGCAGGCGTCAGCAATGCCAGCGGCGACTTTTCGAGCACGGTTGCCGTCAACCAGGCGATCCTGCCGAACCTCAATCTCGATGCCTCGGTCAACAATCCGTTTTCGGCGAGCGAGGCCGGCAGCGTCAATCTGCGCTATCGCCTCAACTGGTAGCGGCGCTGCAACCAAATCCGGCCGACGGGCGTTTCCTCCGCAGGTTTGACGCCCGGGATCCGACGCCCTGGCTTTAAGGAGGAACGGATCATGGTTTTCAAGGAGCAGACATTTCACGGTCTCGAGCCCGAGATGGAAGCGGAAATTTCCAATCGCGCATCGGTCGAAGCGGCCGTCGCCAATGCGCTGGCGATTGCCGGCGGCCTCGATGCGGCTGATGTCGAAGTGACGATGGAGAACGACCAGATCGTGCTGACCGGCACCGTCGGCACGGTCGGCGAGATCGAACGGGCGACCGCGGTCGCCAAGGCCGTCGAAGGCGTGCATTCGGTGCAGAACCGGATCCTGCTCGGCGGGCCTCCGATCAATGATTGGCATTGACGGGGAGCGCTTTCGCGTCCTCTCTCAATGAGCGCTCAGCCGATCAACCGGCGAAGCGCTCGACGAGGAAGGACGAACCGGCCATACGATCGGTCTTCTGCAGGGCAACCGACCCGTGCGGGTGATAGGCGATGGCAAGCAACACGGCGCTGACGGCGACATAGGCGATTGCCAAAAGACTCATCTTGATACGCATGACACTCACTCCCTTTTGGCGAATAACGCGGCTGATATGGCGAAGTTCCGCATCAAGAGATCAAATAAAAAGCCCGGCTAATCAGCCCAGCCCCTAACCGAAATGTGGAATCCAAGTAGATACTGGTGCCGAATCCCTGTGGCATGGGTGTTTGGGGCGGTTCATCTTGCTGGAAATATCTTCGTGAAGCATTCTGCGCACACACCTGTCCCAAACTGTCGCGTTAATTGGGATTTTTGCGACAAGAAGGCAGCCGCAATATGGAATCGACTATCGAGATTGGGACTATAAAAGATGTTGAGCCATGGGCGCAGCTTCGCGTTGCACTATGGCCGCATCACTCGCTTGACGATCATCGAGCTGAGTTGGACCGGGCGTTTCTTTCAGAAAGTGGAGAAGCCGTCGCGTTCATCGCTCGAAATGCTGCGAATGAAGCTGTCGGGTTTGCTGAAGCCACCTTGCGACATGATTATGTGAATGGATGCAGCAGCTCGCCCGTTCTATTCCTCGAAGGGATTTATGTCCGGCCCGTTGACAGGCGAAAAGGTATCGCACGATTGCTGTGCAATGCTGTTGCCGATTGGGGGAAGCCGCTTGGGTGTGTTGAGTTTGGCTCTGACGCGCCGCTTGAGAATTCAGCCAGCCATGCGCTCCATACCGCTTTAGGATTTGAGGAGACACAGCGCGTCGTGTTCTTCCGAAAGCCACTGTAGGCCGGTGTTGCCCTTCCACGAGGATGGCTTGTCGCGAAACTCACTCGCAAAAGTTGGAGTTTCGCGACAGATATTTGCTACAGAAAGTATTCCACATTTCCGTTAGGGGCTGGGCTGATCAGCCGGGCTTCGTGCTTGGATCGCCTATCGGCAGACCCGGGTTTCCTCGATGACCGTATGGCCGTGACGGCGAATTTTTTCCGTCTTGGTGAAGCAATCGCGGGACACGTGGCGCGGCCTCACGTGCTCCCGATAATATGGCCGTTCCGCATGGCGATAGTAGGGCCGTTCGGCATGGCGATAGTAGGGCCGTGCGTCATCCGTGGTGATGGTGACGCTGGCCGCCTGGGACGGCATGGCGGAAAAAATCGATGCAGCGGCGAGTGTGCAGGCAAGGATAATCTGTTTCATGACAAGTCTCTCTTTCTCAGTTGGTCACGGGAGCAACTCGCCGGAAGCGCTGTCGGTTCAATCACATAGCGTTACCGATTGTGTCGTTGCGAAACCTTTGCGGCCGCGGATCGTTAAAGCATGTCGCGCAAAAGTGTCCGCGGTTTTGCGATAACGACATGCGTAAAACAAAGAACTAAAGCGCGACCAGCGTATCTGAAAGATCGCGACGCGCGTTGGCGCTGAGGAGAGCCGGAGGCATCGAGAATGGGAGCGACTGCAAGGATCATCGCCATCGTCGCCGGGCTTGCCGGCGGCACGGTCTTTTCGCAGGCGCCGGAATTTGCCCAGCAATACCGCCAGCGGATCGGCGGGGCGATCGACGAATTGCGCGTCATCGTCGAGGATTTCAACACCCAGGCAGCAGAGCACCACCTTGATCGCCAGCAGGCGCTGAGCGCCTATGCGCAATCCTCCGACGATTTCCTCCGCGACCGCGGCGTCTCGATGCAGAGCACGATCACGCGCTACGAGACGCTGCTGGCGCAGCAGCTGAAACTCGGCACCGCCGCCCCCGTCGCCAAGCCCTTCGTGCTGTTGGGCGAGCCGGATGATGTCGTTTTCGCCAATACCTGGCGGGATTTCGTGCCGGGTGTGCCCGTCAGCTTTGCAGGTCTGGTCTGGGGTGCGATTGGTTTTGTCGGCGGCTGGGTCGTGGCGGCGGCGCTGGGATTGGGGGTGCGGCGGGTTGTGCGGACGCGGAAGATCGATCACCAGGTGCCGTGAACAAAGCGGCTGTGAACTCATTTTTGGCGCGGGGACGCGGAGATGATTTCATTGAAAATCGGTAGTCGCGGCACGGTTCGAACACGCGAAAGGGATCAAACTACTTTTCGGACCTGCCGTCGATCGCCAAATCGCAAAACTTGAACTGGAACAGGAGTTTTGGTCGACGATGAGGACGCAGCCAATTTTTTGAGTGAAATCCGGAAAATTCCCGAGGCTTTAACATTGAGATTGGCAGTGTGGCGGCTCTGCACCCGCAGATGCGGTTTCACCTCTCACGAGTCGATACTTTCAGGCTCGCTTCCGTAGCTTTTGCGAAGCTCGTTGCGATCACGATACCACTCAAAGGGTGTGCGGACACGCTTTTCGGGCATCATCATATATGCTCGGCAAAGTGCCGGATACTCTTCAAAGAATTTCACTAGTTTCATACTGCAGGCGTACATTCCTTCTGGAGCTTCGTGCGCTTGGGGGTTTTCCGTGTTGTAAATGCTATTCCAGAAGCGGAGTGTGGCAACCGTTTTGTAAGTTTCCTGGAGGTAATCGTTGACGTCGCTTCCAAAAAGGAATTTCGAGTTTTGGACGGCAACCTGCAAATCAACAATCTGGTTATGTTCGGCGTTCCCTGCTGCCACGATGGGTCGCACGGCTCCAAGAACATCATTGTATGCTCTATAGCGCCGATCGAAGAGGTCTAAGACGAATTTCTGTCGCGCCACAAACTACTGCATAGAAGCGATAATCACAGCAACCACTGCAAGCAAGAGCGTCAGCCAGGCTGTCATATGTCTCTTCCTGTCCAACTGCGTTCGTCGAAGAGTTTGCGAATTCTCAGTACCGAGTGTTGGAGAGTATTCGCCGGAAAGCTGCTAATCTCCTGAAACGCAGAGCATTCCAATCTCTACGAACAGACGGCCAAAATGAAGTTAAGTAATGGTGATCCCGACGCGATTCGAACGCGTGACCCCCAGATTAGGAATCTGGTGCTCTATCCTGCTGAGCTACGGGACCACTGAAGCCATGCATACAAAAGGCTTGGCGGGAAGCCAAGCCTTAATTGTTGTCAGACGCCGAGGCGCTGTTCGGCGAGGCGGACCCAGTAGGAGATGCCGTGGGCGATGGCTTCGTCGTTGAAGTCGTAGGCCGGGTTATGCAGGCCGGCGCTGTCGCCGTTGCCGATGAAGATGAAGGCGCCGGGGCGGGCGTTCAGCATGTAGGAGAAATCCTCGCCGCCCATCATCGGGTCGATCTCGGCATTGACGTTGCCCTCGCCGGCGATGGCGCTGGCGGTGGCGACCGCGTGCTCGGTCTCGTCAGGATGGTTGACGGTGACGGGGTAGTTGCGATGGAAGCTGATCTCAGCCTCGGCGCCGTGGGCCGCGGCCACGCCCTCGACGATCTGCCGGAACCGCGTCTCGGCGAGCGTCCGCACCTCGGCGTCGAGGGTGCGCACCGTGCCGGCGAAGGTCGCATCGTTCGGAATGACATTATGGGCGAAACCGGCATTGAACTTGGTGACCGAGACGACGACCGAGCTGATCGGATCGGCGGTGCGCGAGGCGATCATCTGCAGGTTGGCAACGATCTGGGCGCTGATGGCGATCGGGTCGATCGTCCGGTGCGGCTGGGCGGCGTGGCCGCCGCGGCCCTTGATGGTGACGGTGAATTCGTCGGTCGCCGCCATGATCGCGCCCTTGCGAGTGGCGAACTGTCCCACCGGCAGGCCCGGCAGATTATGCATGCCGTAAACCTCTTCGATGCCGAAGCGCTCCATCATGCCGTCCTTGACCATCAGGTTGCCGCCGCCGCCGCCTTCTTCGGCGGGTTGGAAGATGACGGCGATATTCCCGTTGAAATTGCGGGTCTCGGCCAGGTACTTCGCGGCGCCGAGCAGCATGGCGGTGTGGCCGTCATGGCCGCAGGCATGCATCTTGCCCGGCGTCTTCGAAGCCCAGGGCTTGCCTGATATTTCGGTCAGCGGCAGGGCGTCCATGTCGGCGCGCAGGCCGACGGTGCGGCGGCCTTCGCCCTTGCCCCTGATCAGGCCGACGACGCCGGTGCGGCCGATGCCGGTGGCGATCTCGTCGACACCGAATTCCTTGAGTTTTTCGGCGACGAAGGCGGCCGTGTTTTCCACCGCGAAAAGCAGTTCGGGCCGGGCGTGGATGTGGCGGCGCCATTCGGCGACTTCGTCCTGCAATTCCGCGGCTCTGTTCAAAATCGGCATATTCGCGTTCCTGTTATGAAATCCCGACAATCTTTCATCGCATCAAAAGGGTGTGAAGCCCAGGGTGTGAGGCTGCGGTGTGAGGCTGTGGAAATTACTTAGTCAATGACCTTTGCCATGTCATAGCCATATAGGATAAATAGGTGAAGGTTTCGAGATTTTCCTAATATCCGAAGGACGAACCGTGTCGACGAGCCACTTCCGTTTGTTTGCCGCTTTGCGGCCGTTGAGTTTTGCGATCGCTGCGACTGCCGGTTTTGTTGCCTCCATTCCGCTTGCTCAGGCCAATCCGCATATTCTCGTCGATGTGCAGACCGGCCGCGTGCTCGAGCATGAGGAAGCCTTCCGCAAATGGTATCCGGCTTCGCTGACCAAGCTGATGACCGTCTATACCGTGTTCGACGCGATCCGCGCCGGCCAGATCAGCCTCGATACGCCTATCGTCATGAGCAAGCGCGCCGCCGCGCAGCCGGCCGCCAAGATGTATTTCAAGCCGGGCCAGAAGCTGACGCTCGACAGCGCGCTGAAGATCCTGATGGTGAAATCGGCCAACGACATTGCCGTCGCGGTCGCCGAAGCGGTCGGCGGCACCCAGGAAGCCTTCGTGACGCGGATGAACGGCGAGGCGCTGAAGCTCGGCATGACGGATTCGCATTTCGTCAATCCGAATGGCCTGCCCGGCAAAGGGCAGTATACGACGGCGCGCGACCTTGCGGTGCTGACCGTGGCGCTGCGCCGCGATTTTCCACAATATGCCGGGTACTTTGCGCTTGAGGGTTTCACCAATGGCCAGCAAAACGTGCCGAGCCTCAACATGCTGATCGGCCGCTTCGCCGGCGCCGACGGCATGAAGACAGGCTTCATCTGCGCCTCGGGCTTCAACCAGATCGGTTCGGCGACGCGCAACGGCCATACGCTCGTCTCGGTCGTGCTCGGCACCGACAGTCTCGCAGCGCGCGCCGATGCGACGGCGAACCTTTTGCAGAAGGGTTTCACCACGCCGTTTCCCGGCAACGATACGCTGGGTTCGCTGAAGCCTTACGGCGCGGGACAAGACCAGGTTTCCGACATTACCGCCGATATCTGCAGCGCCAAGGGCGCCAAGGTGCGCAGCGAAACGCGCGACGAGGTCGGCCGTATGCGGGTGCAGTCGCCCTATATCCTGGAAATGGATCACGATCCGCGCTTTGTCTTTGCCGGCCTCATTCCCGGCCAGGATCCGCAGCCGGCTCAGCAGCCGGAAAAGGTGGCGACTGGCGATACGGCGGGAGGCATCGCCAACGTGCCGGTGCCGATGCCGCGCCCGACATCTTTCTAAGATAGGTTTTCAAGGTAAAACGACATGAGCGCGCTCAACGACAGGATTCCGGTCACCATCCTGACCGGCTTTCTCGGCGCCGGCAAATCGACGCTGCTCAACCGCATCCTCAAAGATCCGGTGATGAAGGATGCAGCCGTCATCATCAATGAATTCGGCGATGTCGGCATCGATCATCTGCTGGTCGAAAGTTCCGGCGATTCGATCATCGAACTCTCAGACGGCTGCCTCTGCTGCACCGTGCGCGGTGAGCTTGTGGATACGCTGGCAAACCTGATGGACGCTGTGCAGACCGGCCGTGTCAAGCCGGTGAAGCGCGTCGTCATCGAAACGACGGGTCTTGCCGATCCTGCTCCGGTCATGCAGGCAATCATGGGCAATCCCGTCATTGCGACGAATTTCGAACTCGATGGCGTCGTTACCGTCGTCGATGCGGTAAACGGGCTGCAGACGCTCGACAATCACGAGGAAGCGCGCAAGCAGGCGGCGGTCGCCGACCGGCTGATCGTCTCGAAAAAACCGATGGCCGGCGGGACAGCTGGAGTGGATGCTCTGGAAAAGCGCCTGCGGGCGCTCAATCCGCGCGCGACGATGATGGATGCCGACAGCACCGAGGCAGGCAGTGCCGCGGTGCTCGTCAACGGCATCTACGATCCGGCGACGAAGATCGCCGATGTCGGCCGCTGGCTGCAGGACGAGAATGCGCACGAGGCGCATCACAATCATCACAATCATGATCATGATGGGGACCACGGCCACCATCACCACCATGATCACGCGCATCAGGACCCGCATGACGTCAACCGTCACGATGCCTCGATCCGCTCTTTCTCGATCGTCGAGGAAAAGCCGATCGATCCGATGGCGCTCGACATGTTTATCGACCTGCTGCGCTCTGCCCATGGCGAGAAGCTGCTGAGGATGAAGGCGATCGTTTCCGTCTCCGACCGGCCGGACCGACCGCTGGTGCTGCATGGCGTGCAAAGCATCTTCCATCCGCCGGTGCGGCTTGCCGCCTGGCCGGATCCCAGCGACCGGCGCACGCGCATGGTGCTGATCACCAAGGATCTGTCGGAAGCCTTCGTGAAGGATCTGTTCGACGCCTTCCTCGGCAAGCCGCGCATCGACATGCCCGATCGCGCCGCGCTGTCCGACAATCCGCTCGCCATTCCCGGCATGCGAATCTAGATCGCGTTCACATTTGTTGTTACGCGATCAGCTTCTGTGTTTACCGCTGCCTGAAAGCCATCTTGCCTGCTCGCCGCGCTGCAGGCCTTCCGGGTAGTCACGCGACAGCGTGCTGTCTGTGCCCCAGGGCGAGGCTATGTCGCACGGGATCGCCCGCATGCCAAGCGCATCGAGAACTTCCACATAATATGAATTGTTCGTGGCAGCCGCGATTTCTCGGTGGAAAGCGAAGTCGCTCTTACCCGTCGCTTCGCCGCGGCCGAGCAGCCGGTCGAATTCGAAGGAGGCTTCCTGGATCTGCGCCTCCTGGGCTGCATTGCAGCAAACCATATTGTCGATCACGAATTCGTGTTCGTTGCCATGCGTAACAGAAGGCCTTGCCGAACCGAATGGAGAGTTACCCGGCCGATGACCGGCCGGCGGAACATCCAAGAGGAGATCATCCATGAACCGTTCGACGCTCACCCTTACCCTCGCCGGCTCGCTCGCCACCGCTTTTGCGTCCGTTGCTTTCGCCGCCCCGTTGCCGGCTGAGAAAATGGTCGGCAACGAGAAGTGCTATGGCATCGCGCTCAAGGGACATAACGACTGCGCCGCAGGCGCCGGCACGACCTGCGCAGGCACCTCGACGATGGACTATCAGGGCAACTCCTGGAAAGCTGTGCCGACCGGTACCTGCACCAGCATGAATGTCGGCGGCCACATGGGCAAGCTGGAGCCGATGAAGGGCTGACCGTCAAGCGGGGGCCCAGCTACACGGGTCCCCGCCATTGTCCGACAAATCGGGAGGAACCGCGATGTCCGCTTCAAAAATCCCAACTTCCGCCTTGCCCGCCCGTGCCGGCCTTGGTCTCAAGCCCGAGCACTATGAGACTATTCTGGCCAATCGGCCGGATATCGGCTTCTTCGAGGTGCATGCCGAGAACTATATGGGCGCCGGCGGGCCGCCGCATCGCTATTTGGAAGCCGTGAGTGCACTCTATCCACTTTCGCTGCATGGCGTCGGCTTGTCGATCGGTGCAGCGCACGAGCTTGACAAGGCGCATCTGAAGCGGCTGCGCGGCCTGATCGATCGCTATCGGCCGCAGAGCTTCTCCGAACATCTGGCCTGGTCGACCCACGACACGGGCTTTCTCAATGACCTGCTGCCGCTTCCCTATACGCCGGAAACGCTGGCGCGCGTCATCGATCATGTCGACGAAACGCAGCAGGCGCTCGGACAACGACTGCTGCTCGAAAACCCGGCGACCTACGTGCTGTTTGCCGACAGCACGATCGATGAGGTGGACTTTCTGGCGACAATTGCGGAGCGGACCGCCTGCGGTCTGCTGCTCGACGTCAACAACGTGATGGTCTCGGCGGTCAATCACCGGCTCGATGCCGCCACCTATATCGACTGCTTCCCGGTCGAGTTGGTCGGCGAGATCCACCTTGCCGGCTACGACGAGACCCTCGACGACGCCGGCGACCGGTTGCTGATCGACACGCATCGTACGGCGGTCAAGGGCGATGTGATGGCGCTCTACGAACACACGCTTGCGCGCAGCGGACCGCTGCCGACGCTGATCGAATGGGACAACGACGTCCCGGATTTCGTGACGTTGCAGACGGAGGCGGCCCGCGCGGATGCGATGCTCGCCGCCGAAACGCTCCGCCGCAATAAGCGTAGGATCCGGGCGGCATGACAATGGATTTCGCCGCAAGCCAGAACGCCTTTGCTGATGCATTGCTGCATGCCGACCGGCCGGTGCCGGACGGTATCACCACAGCGCGCGGCACGACCGACGCTGCGCGGTTCGCCATCTACCGCAACAATGTCTTCGTCGGGCTGACAAGGGCATTGGCGCAGCACTTTCCGGTGACGGAACGGCTCGTTGGAAAGCAATTCTTCACAGCTATGGCGCGGGCCTATGCCCAGGATCACAAACCCACCTCACCGCTGATTATCGAATATGGCGGCGACTTTCCGGATTTCATTGCAAGCTTCCGGCCGGCGAGTAATCTTGCCTATCTGGCCGGCGTCGCCCGGATCGAAGCGGCCTGGACGCGGGCCTATCAGGCGGCGGACGCCGCGCCGCTCGATCTCGCGGCCCTCTCGGCCTTGGCGCCCGAGACGCTTGCCGACTTGCGGCTGGTGCCGCACCCTTCAGCGGGTTTGATCCGTTCGGACCATCCTGTTGGCTCGATCTGGAGTGCGCATCAGCAGGACATGGTTATGCCGGTCGCCGACTGGCGAGCGCAGGATGTGCTGGTCGTGCGGCCGGAGATGACCGTCCATGTTCATATCCTGCCGCCGCAGGACTCCGTTTTCGCGGCCTGCTTGTTCAAGGCCGCCACGCTGGGTGCGGCAGCAGAGGCGGCATTGATCGCCGCCCCCGAATTCGATTTTGGAACAGCGCTGATTGGTCTTGCCAGTCTCGGTGCATTCAGCGCCCTGCAACAGGATGAAGGAAACGTCCCATGAAGACCGAAGCAGCCTCCTCATACGGCGCTGGCGCTGCCCTTGCCGCTCTCGTCACACGCACCGAAGGCCTGCTCGCCTCCCTTCCCCCATCGCTGCCGCTGCTGGCGCTGCGCTTCGCGCTCGCAATTCCCTTTTTCAAGTCGGGACTGACGAAATGGGACGGATTCCTGACGCTTTCACAAGGGGCAAGATATCTCTTCGAACAGGAGTTCAGACTCCATATCTTCGGCAGCGAGATTCCCTATCCGTTTCCCTTGACGATGGCGACGGCAGCAGGGATCGGCGAACTGGTCCTGCCGGTCCTGTTGATCCTCGGCTTGGGGACGCGGTTTGCCGCCCTCGGCTTGCTGCTGATGACGGCGATTATCCAACTGACCATTCCCGATGGCTGGGCGAATTTCCACCTGCCCTGGGCGGCGATGGCATTGGCATTGGTCGTGTTTGGCGGCGGCAGGATCGCAATTGATCCACTGGTGATGCAACGCCGCAAATGACCTGCGTTGCGACTTGTTCGGGCTGATTTTAGAGCATGTCGCGCAAAAGTGTGCAGCGGTTCCGCGATAACGACATGCGTAAAAACAATAGGCTAAAGCGCTAAGAGCGAATCTGTGTGCAGCGGTTCCGGGATAACGAAATGCATAAAAACAAAGGACTAAAGCGCGTCGCATGAATCAAGTTTGATGCGACGCGCTTTAGCGCTTGCGGATCAGGAAGCGGTGGCCGTTTTCGGTCTTTTCGGTCTCGACCAGTTCGTGGCCGTCCTCGTTGCAGAAATGCGGCATGTCGATCACCGCCAGCGGATCGGTGGTGTCGACGCGAATGAGCGTGCCACTTGCCATGGCGGCAAGCTTCTTGCGTGTCTTGATCACGGGGAAGGGGCATTTCAGGCCGCGAAGATCGTAGAGAACGGGGTTCAAGCCGTTCAGTTCCGCGCCCAGAATTTCCAGAACGGCTTCTTTGCCGCGACTTCTGCGGTTTCCTGCGGTTCGGGTGCCGTATAGGCCAGCGGGTTCGGCACCGGCACCGGAACCACCGCGGGGGTCGCGACGACCGCGGGGGTCGCGGCAGCGACTGCCATTGGCTGCGGCTGGGCAGCGGCGAGTGGTGTGGCGCCCGGTGCGGTCTTGGTGGCAATGCCCTGCGCGGTGCGCTTGGCCATCATGTCTTCGAGTTCGGCAACCTTGACCATGCGGCCGGCTTCCAGCGAGGTGCCGGTCGGGGCATAAGCGAGTTCGCGGCCCCTGCGCGTCTTGGCGACCACGGCCTTGCGCTCGGCTTCGGACGGATCGTACCAGGCCATGCCGTCGAATTTGCCCATCGCCTTGGCATAGTCGGCATCATAGGTCTTGCCGTAGGCGGCAAGGGCGGCCGTCAGCGCCGGCGGCGTCGACATAGCAGGGCATTTGCCGGCGGCATTGAAGGCGCCGCCATCGGTTGACTGCTGGTTGAAGACGTATTTCTTCTCGCAGACGTTCACCTCGGGCGGGCGCTTCGTCACTTCGAAATTGTCGTAGCCGACCTTCAGCATCTTCCAGAAGTCGTAACTCGAGTCGAGGCGATGCTTGACCATGTTTTCCGCTGTCATGCGGAAGGGGAAGGCCTGCAGCTGCACGGTCGACTGGCCGCCCTTGAAGGCGTCGCGGGCGAAGGCGTAAATTTCAAGCACCTGCTGGTCGGTCATCGAATAGCAGCCGGAGGACGAGCAGGCACCATGGATCATCAAATCGGAGCCGCTGCGGCCGTTCGCCGCGTCGTAGCGGTTCGGGAAGCCGGTGTTGATCGCCAGATAATATTTCGAGTTGGGGTTCAGGTTGGCGCGCGACAGGTCGTAGAAACCTTCCGGCGCCTGCCGGTCGCCGGTCTTTACCTTCGGACCGAGACGGCCGGACCAGGCGCAGATCTTGTAATCGGCGATCTTGTCGAAACGGTTGTCGGTCTTCGCCTTCCAGATCTCCATGGCACCTTCTTCCTTGAAGATGCGGATCATGATCGGCGAATTGCGGTCCATGCCCTTGGTGGACATGGCGGTGAGGATATGGGCGGGAAGCGGCTGCTCGACCTTGTTCTTGACCTTGGAGAGATCGACCTGCGCAGTATCCAACGCATCATTGCAGCCGGCAAGAGCCAGCGCCATGAGGGAAACATAGGCAAAATGACGTATGCGCATCCAAACTAGCCCATAAAGATAAAGCGACCCGGTCCGCCTATGGAGTTCGGGCATTGGAAGGAATCATAGGCGGCTTATACTTTATAAAACCTTACCAGCCTATGACGTGCCCCGAACATCCCCGCAAGCGCGAATGTTACAGATAATATCAATGTGGCCAAGATTTGGCCCCAATCGGCGAAAGCCGAACTTGTCTCGGACATGATGCCGAAAAGTCTCAGCGATTTCCGGCTGTTTTAGAGCATGATGCCGAAAAGTGTGCGCGGTTTTCGGACGACATCATGCTCTACTCTCTAATTTAGAACAGGATTCAGATTTTAGGCCAACCGGGCCCAGAATCATCCTGTTCTAGAGATTGCGGCCGATATTGAGGAATTTCTGGCGTCGCTCGTTGCGCAGCTGCTCGCCGGAACGGGACGCCATTTCGCCGAGCGCATTGGCGATCATGTCGCCGGTCGCGGCAATGACGCTGTCGGGATCGCGATGGGCGCCGCCCAGCGGCTCGGAAATGATGCCGTCGATGATGCCGAGCGATTTCAGGTCCTCGGCAGTGATTTTCATGTTGGTCGCAGCTTCCCGGGCGCGGGTCGAATCGCGCCAGAGGATGGAGGCGGCCCCTTCCGGCGAGATGACGCTGTAGATCGAATGCTCGAGCATATAGACCTTGTTGCCGGTGGCGATGGCGATCGCGCCGCCCGAGCCGCCTTCGCCGATGACGATGGACACGAGGGGAATCTTGACGCCGAGACATTTTTCCGTCGAGCGGGCGATCGCCTCGGCCTGGCCGCGCTCTTCGGCTCCGACGCCGGGATAGGCGCCAGCCGTATCCACCAGCGAAATCACCGGCAGGCCGAAACGATCGGCCATTTCGAGGATGCGGATCGCCTTGCGGTAACCTTCCGGCCGCGGGCTGCCGAAATTGTGCTTCAGGCGGCTCTTGGTGTCGTTGCCCTTTTCCTGGCCGATGACGGCGACGGGCTGGCCGCGAAAGCGGGCGAGGCCCGCCTGGATCGCGGCATCCTCGGAAAATTTGCGGTCGCCGGCGAGCGGCGTGAATTCCTGGAACAGCGTCTTGGCGTAATCGACGAAATGCGGCCGCTGCGGATGGCGGGCGACCTGGGTCTTCTGCCAGGGATTGAGCTTGGAATAGATTTCGACGATCGCCTCGCGGACGCGAACCTCCAGCCTGCCGATTTCATCGGTGGTGTCGATGCTCTCGTCTTCCGTGGCGAGCTTCTTCAGCTCGATAATCTTGCCTTCGAGGTCGGAGATCGGCTTTTCGAAGTCGAGATAATTGTGCATGAGGTGCGTTTCCGTTCCTTGTGCCCGGGGCGTTTTCCTGGCTCCGCCCCTTGTCGCCGGTCCTATTCGTGCTTTTTCGCCTGTTTGGCAAGGGGGTGATGCGTCTGGACAAGCTGCTGCAGCCTCTCTTCCAGGACATGCGTGTAGATCTGTGTGGTCGAAATGTCCGAATGGCCGAGGAGTTCCTGCACGACGCGCAGATCGGCGCCATTGGCTAGCAGGTGGCTGGCAAAGGCGTGGCGCATGACATGCGGCGAGATCAGCGACGGCGTCAGCCCGGCGCGGATTGCCAAGTTCTTCAGGTCGCGGGCGAAAACCTGGCGTGGCAGGTAGCCCTCCTTCGAGGCGGCGGGAAACAGCCACGGGCTTTCCTGCGGCTGCTTCGCCACGGCATTTTCCGCCGCCAGCAGGCGCCCGTAGGATTTCAGCGCTGATATCGCCGAATGCGACAGCGGCACCAGCCGCTCCTTGTTGCCCTTGCCGCGGATCATCAGGAAACGGCCTTCCTGGTCGAGCACACGGGCGGGAAGCGTAACCAGTTCGCTGACACGCATGCCAGTGGCATAGAGCAGCTCCAGAAGCGCCAGCATGCGCAGGCGCTGCAGCTGGCCCGGCGCCGTATCCCCCGCTTCGGCCTCAGCCTGTGAAAGCAGCTTGCCGACCTCGTCGACGCCCATCGTCTTCGGCAGCGGACGGCCTTTCTTCGGCGCGTCGAGAATGCCGGTGGGGTCGTCGGTTCTCAGGCCCTCGGCGTAGAGGAATTTGTAGAATTGCCGCATGGCGGCAAGCCGGCGCGCCTGGGACGAGGGTTTGAAACCCTTTCGGGCAAGCGAGGAAAGATAGGCGGAGAGATCGGCGGAGGCAGCCTCGGTGAGCCGTATGCGACGCTCGTGCAGGAAGGAACTGACATCTTCGAGGTCACGCTCATAGGATTGCAGCGTGTTGGCGGCCGCGCCGCGCTCGGCGCTCATCATCTCCAGGAAGGATTCCACATGGACGCGGCCGAGATCCACCATTTCGGTCACTTCCTGGTCGGAGCGATCGCCCCCGTCGCGGGCGGATTGACCCGCTCGGACGGAATGCGGATCGTCACGTCGCGCGGCTCGGGCTCGACGAAGGTCACAAGCGCCCACATCGCTCCGTAGACCGTCCCGGCGAGGATCGCGCAGACGAACAGAAAACGGAACAGGGTCGGCATCCGGCAACTCCTTCATGCTCTGCTTCTGTTATAAGAAGCGTATCTGCAAGTGCAAGAAGCGGTATTCAAGCCATGATTCCCTTGTCCGCGACTTGACGCTCCAGCTGCATTTGTCGATACGGTTTGCAAACAAAGTGTGAATGGACCGATGAGTGAACCACTGCTGACCGTTGCTGACAGCTTGAAAGACAGAGCTCGCGCCGCGCTCGGTTCACGTAATCTCATCCTTGTCGGCCTGATGGGCGCTGGAAAATCCTCGGTCGGCCGGATCGTCGCCACCCAGCTCGGGATTCCCTTCATCGACAGCGATCACGAAATCGAGCGGGTGTCACGCATGACGATCGCCGAATTATTCGCGGCCTATGGCGAAGTGGAGTTCCGGGCGCTGGAAACGCGGGTGATGAAACGGCTGCTGAAGAGCGGGCCACGGGTCGTCTCCACCGGCGGCGGCGCCTTCATCAACGACCGGACGCGCAGGCATATCAAGAAGGGCGGCCTGTCCGTCTGGCTGAAGGCCGATCTCGACGTGCTCTGGGACAGGGTCGCCAAGCGTGATACGCGGCCGCTGCTCAAGACCGAAAATCCGAAGCAGACGCTCGAAGGCCTGATGAATGCGCGCTACCCGATCTACGCGCAGGCCGACCTCACCGTGCTCTCGCGCGACGTGCGCAAGGAAATCATGGCCGACGAGGTGCTGACGGCCGTGATCGAAGCTCAGAATGAAAGTGCAGCGTCATGAATGCGATACCCTCCGCCTCCGCCGTCCAGACGGTGCATGTGCCGCTCGGCGAGCGCGCCTATGACATCCTGATCGGTCCGGGGCTGATCGCACGGGCCGGCGCCGAGATCGCCTCCCGGCTCAAGGGCCGCAAGGCGGCGATCATCACTGATGAAAATGTCGCTCCGCTCTATTTGAAGGCGCTCGTCGCAAGTCTTGATGAAGCGGGCATTGCCTCGGCTGAGGTCGTCCTGCCGGCCGGCGAGAAGACCAAAAGCTTCGAACATCTGATGACTGTCTGCGATAAGGTGCTCGAAGCCCGTGTCGAGCGTAATGATTGCGTCATCGCGCTCGGCGGCGGCGTCATCGGCGACCTTTCTGGATTTGCCGCCGGCATCGTACGCCGCGGCGTGCGCTTCGTGCAGGTGCCGACCTCGCTGCTGTCGCAGGTCGATTCCTCCGTCGGCGGCAAGACCGGTATCAATTCCCGCCACGGCAAAAACCTGATCGGCGTCTTTCATCAGCCGGATCTGGTTCTGGCCGATACCGATGTGCTGAATTCGCTGAGCGAGCGCGAATTCCGCGCCGGTTACGCCGAGGTCGCCAAATACGGGTTGATCGACAAGCCGGATTTCTTCGCTTGGCTGGAAGCCAACTGGACGTCAGTCTTTACGGGCGGTTCCGCCCGCATCGAGGCGATTGCCGCCAGCTGTCAGGCGAAGGCCGATGTCGTCGTTGCCGACGAGCGCGAGAACGGCCCGCGGGCGCTGCTCAATCTCGGCCACACTTTCGGCCATGCGCTTGAGGCGGCGACCGCCTATGACAGCTCCCGCCTCGTGCATGGCGAGGGCGTTGCGATCGGCATGGTGCTGGCACACGAATTCTCCGCACGGATGAACCTTGCAAGCCCCGACGATGCGCGGCGCGTCGAGCGGCACCTCAAGGAGGTCGGCCTGCCGACCCGCATGTCCGACATTCCGGGCGAGCTACCGCCGGCCGAAACGCTGATGGATGCGATCGCCCAGGACAAGAAGGTCAAGAGCGGCAAGCTCACCTTCATCTTGACGCGCGGCATTGGCCAGTCTTTCGTCGCCGACGACGTTCCGGCCTCCGAGGTGATCAGCTTTCTCCGGGAAAAACATCCGTGACAACTGTCGAAGGCGCTCTGGCATTTCTTGCAACATATTGGCCGGAGATCCTTTCGATCACGGCGCTCGTGCTGATGTCCGCCTTCTTTTCCGGCTCCGAGACGGCGCTGACCGCTGTTTCGCGCAGCCGCATCCATACGCTTGAAGCCAACGGCGACGAACGCGCCGGCCTCGTCCGGCAGTTGATCGAGCGGCGCGACCGGCTGATCGGCGCGCTGCTGATCGGCAACAATCTCGCCAACATCCTATCCTCCTCGATCGCCACCAGCCTGTTCCTCGGGCTGTTCGGCAATTCCGGCGTGGCGCTGGCGACGCTTGCGATGACCGTCATCCTGGTCATCTTCGCTGAAGTGCTGCCGAAGAGCTGGGCGATTTCGACACCCGACCGTTTCGCACTCGCCATTGCGGCTCCGGCCAGGCTCTTCGTCCTCGTCGTCGGCCCGCTTTCCTCCTTCGTCAACGCGATCGTCCGCCGGATCCTTGCGCTGTTCGGCATCAACCTGTCGCGGGAGACGTCGATGCTGACGGCGCATGAGGAACTGCGCGGCGCCGTCGACCTCTTGCACCGCGAGGGATCGGTGGTGAAGGCCGATCGCGACCGTCTCGGCGGCGTGCTCGATCTCAGCGAGCTGGAACTCTCCGATATCATGGTCCACCGCACGGCGATGCGGGCGATCAACGCCGACGATCCGCCGGAAGCGGTGGTGCGCGCCATTCTCGAAAGTCCCTATACGCGCATGCCTCTGTGGCGCGGCACGATTGACAACATCATCGGCGTCGTGCACGCCAAGGACCTGTTGCGGGCGCTTGCCGAGCCGAACATGGAGCCGCAGAACCTCGATATCGTCAAGATCGCGCAGAAGCCGTGGTTCGTGCCCGACAGCACCAATCTTGAAGATCAGCTCAACGCCTTCCTGCGGCGCAAGCAGCATTTCGCCGTCGTCGTCGACGAATATGGCGAGGTGCAGGGCATCGTCACGCTGGAAGATATCCTTGAGGAAATCGTCGGCGATATTTCCGACGAGCACGATATCGAGATCCAGGGCGTGCGCCAGGAGGCCGACGGTTCCGTCGTCGTCGACGGCGGCGTACCGATCCGCGACCTCAACCGCGCGCTCGACTGGAACCTGCCCGACGAGGAGGCGACGACGATTGCAGGCCTCGTCATCCATGAATCGATGACCATCCCGGAAGAGCGCCAGGCCTTCACCTTTTATGGCAAGCGTTTCGTCGTCATGAAGCGGGAGAAGAACCGCATCACCAAGCTGCGCATTCGCCCGGCCGGGGAAGACGGCGCGAAACCGGCCTGATCCGGCTTGGATTAGAGCATGTCGCGCAAAAGTGTGCCGCGGTCTTGCGATAACGACATGCGTAAAAACAAAGACCTAAAGCGCGAGAAGCGGATCTGAAAGATCGCGGCGCGCTTTAGCGGTTACAGGTAACCATATAAGCTGCTGTGCCGCTACCAGCGGGTCGGCTCGTCAGGTGCTGCCGGTTCGACGGCCAGCGCATGCAGGCCGGCATCGAGTTCCGGTTTCAACAGGTCGGTGATCGCCCGGTGGCGCGCCAGCCGCGACATGCCGGCGAACTTGACTGAGACGATCCTCACCCGCATATGGGTTTCGCCGGTGCCGGTGATATCGGGCTGATGGCCGGCATGCAGATGGCTTTCGTCGATGACGCTCAGGCGTTCGGGGGCGAAGGCTTCGACAAGCTTTTCTTCGATGCGGGTTCTCAGGGTCATCATCCGATCTTGCTGTTTCGCGAAAAAGGTTCCCACCAAGCCAGCAACAAACCCATTTGTCAATTCTTGTTGTCGCGTCGCGACAGCCCCATAATTAGCGCCGTCATGACACTTGATTCCAAATATTTCGATCGCATCCGAACAAGTCGCAAACGCGAGCCTGAGGCAGAGGAGGCTCCGCCTACCTGTCAGTGGGACGGCTGCGACAAAAAAGGCGTGCATCGCGCTCCTGTCGGACGCAATGCGGAAGGCCAGTTCTTTTTGTTCTGCTTCGCGCACGTCAAGGACTACAACAAGGGCTATAATTATTTCTCCGGTCTTTCGGACGGCGAGATCGCTCGCTACCAGAAAGAGGCGATCACCGGCCACCGGCCGACATGGACCGTCGGCGTCAACAAGGCGGCGAAGGACAGTCCGCTGCATTCGGAGGTGCGCTCCGGCGCCTATACACGCGTTCGCGATCCCTTCGGCTTCGTCAAGGAAGGCGGCAAGGGCAGCGGGCCGCGTTTTCCCCAGGCGCGCAAGCTGAAATCGCTGGAAAGCAAGGCCTTCGATACGATGGGCCTCAATGCCAATGCGACGTCGGCGGAGATCAAGAGCCGCTACAAGGAACTGGTCAAGAAGCACCATCCGGATGCCAATGGCGGCGACCGCGGCTCGGAAGAGCGTTTCCGCGCCGTCATCCAGGCCTATCAATTGTTGAAGCAGAACGGTTTTTGTTAGTTCCCGTCCTTGCTCTTAGGCTTCAATCGGGTATGGTCCAAATCGGCTGAGGCCGCAGGCAAACGCGGCTCATATTTGTGCGTTTTCCCGACATCGCCTCCGCCGACCTTCCGGACGCGGCGTTTCTTGTCCGGGACTCTTTCAAGAATGCTCGCACGCGGTCATTATCCCGCCGAGGTTTCGTTTCAGTCCCGGAGAAGCATCGCCGACGTTCCGACCTGGACGAGCGCGGAATAAAATCGCGGCGTCACGGTTGCGACATGGCCTGAGACAGTATGGCCGGGTGGCTTCACCCGCCTTGGAGACATGATGAGCAAGATCGAACTTGATATTTCAGAACTGCCCGATACCACCGTTTCGGTCCGCGAGGCCTTCGGCATCGATTCCGACATCCGCGTTCCCGCCTACAGCAAGGGCGACGCCTATGTGCCGGACCTCGACACCGACTACCTGTTCGACCGCGACACGACGCTCGCCATTCTCGCAGGCTTCGCCCATAACCGCCGCGTGATGATCTCCGGCTATCACGGCACGGGCAAGTCCTCGCATATCGAGCAGGTGGCCGCACGGCTTAACTGGCCCTGCGTGCGCATCAACCTCGACAGCCATGTCAGCCGTATCGATCTTGTCGGCAAGGATGCGATCGTCGTCAAGGACGGGCTGCAGGTCACCGAATTCAAGGACGGCATCCTTCCCTGGGCCTATCAGCACAATGTCGCGCTGGTGTTCGACGAATATGATGCCGGCCGTCCCGATGTGATGTTCGTCATCCAGCGCGTGCTCGAATCCTCCGGCCGCCTGACGCTGCTCGACCAGAGCCGCGTCATCCGACCGCACCCGGCCTTCCGCCTGTTTGCGACCGCCAATACGATCGGCCTTGGCGATACCACCGGCCTCTATCACGGCACGCAGCAGATCAACCAGGCTCAGATGGACCGCTGGTCGATCGTGACGACGCTGAACTACCTGCCGCATGACCACGAAGTGAATATCGTCGCCGCCAAGGTGAAGAGCTTCGGCAAGGACAGGGAAGGCCGCGACACCGTTTCGAAGATGGTCCGCGTCGCTGACCTGACGCGTGCTGCCTTCATGAATGGTGATCTCTCCACGGTCATGAGCCCGCGTACCGTCATCACCTGGGCCGAGAATGCCGAGATCTTCGGAGATCTCGCCTTCGCCTTCCGCGTCACCTTCCTCAACAAGTGCGACGAACTGGAGCGCCCTCTGGTCGCCGAGCATTATCAGCGGGCCTTCGGCGTCGAGCTGAAGGAAAGTGCCGCCAATATCGTTCTCGGAGCCTGAGACCGACCGATCATGGCAGCTCGCGGTGACAATTCGAAAGCAAAGCCCGGCGCCCCTGTCGACGTCGAGCCATTACGCCGGGCGATAACCGGCTGCGTGCGCTCGATCGCCGGCGACGGCGATGTCGAGGTGACCTTCGCCAATGAACGACCGGGGATGACCGGCGAGCGCATCCGGCTGCCGGAGCTTTCCAAGCGGCCGACGGCGCATGAGCTGGCGGTCACCCGCGGGCTTGGCGATTCCATGGCGCTGCGTCTCGCCTGTCATGACGAAAAGGTGCATTCGACGATGGCGCCGCAGGGCTCGGACGCCCGGGCGATCTTCGATGTCGTCGAGCAGGCGCGCGTCGAATCGATCGGCGCGCTGCGCATGGAGGGCATGGCGTCGAACCTGCGCTCCATGACCGAAGAGAAATATTCCAAGGCGAATTTCACCGGCATCGAACGCCAGGAAGACGCACCGGTCGGTGAAGCCGTTGCGATGATGGTGCGCGAGAAGCTGACCGGCCAGCGCCCGCCCGCCTCCGCCGGCAAGGTGCTCGACCTCTGGCGCGGCTTCATCGAGGACAAGGCAGGGTCCGAACTCGACAATCTGTCGAGCGCGATCAACGACCAGCAGGCCTTCGCCAAGGTCATCCGCAACATGCTGTCGGCCATGGAAATGGCCGAGGAATACGGCGACGACGACAGCGACGCCGATAATGACGACCAGTCGGATCAGGAAGACCAGCCGAGCGGCGACGAGCAGGATCAGGACGAGGTCGACGAGGATGCCGGCACCGACGCCGCCCCCGTCGAAGACAGTGAAGTCGCCGACGAGCAGATGGAGGACGGCGAGACCGAAGGCGCCGAAATTTCCGACGACGACATGATGGAAGAGGGCGAGGACGATTCGGAAACGCCGGGCGAGACCCGCCGTCCGAACACGCCTTTTGCCGATTTCAACGAAAAGGTCGATTATCACGTCTTTACCGAAGCGTTTGACGAGATCATCACCGCCGAGGAACTCTGCGATGCCGCCGAGTTGGAGCGCCTGCGCGCCTTCCTCGACAAGCAGCTGGCGCATCTGCAGGGCGCGGTCGGCCGCCTGGCCAACCGGCTGCAGCGCCGGCTGATGGCGCAGCAGAACCGCTCCTGGGATTTCGATCTGGAAGAGGGTTATCTCGATCCGGCCCGGCTGCAGCGTATCATCATCGATCCGATGCAGGCGCTGTCCTTCAAGATGGAGCGCGACACGCAGTTCCGCGACACCGTCGTCACCCTGCTCATCGACAATTCCGGCTCGATGCGCGGCCGGCCGATCACGGTTGCCGCCACCTGCGCCGATATTCTCGCCCGCACGCTGGAGCGCTGCGGCGTCAAGGTCGAGATCCTCGGCTTCACCACCAAGGCCTGGAAAGGCGGGCAGGCACGTGAGGGCTGGCTTGCCGGCGGCAAGCCGCAGACGCCGGGTCGCCTCAACGACCTGCGCCATATCATCTACAAATCGGCCGACGCGCCGTGGCGGCGGGCACGGGCCAATCTCGGGCTGATGATGCGCGAGGGCCTGCTCAAGGAAAATATTGACGGCGAGGCGCTGATCTGGGCGCATAATCGTCTGCTCGCACGCCGCGAGCAGCGCCGCATCCTGATGATGATTTCGGACGGGGCGCCGGTCGACGATTCGACGCTGTCGGTCAATCCAGGCAATTATCTCGAGCGGCACCTGCGCGCCGTCATCGAGCAGATCGAGACGCGCTCGCCTGTCGAACTGCTGGCGATCGGCATCGGTCACGATGTGACACGTTACTATCGCCGCGCCGTGACGATCGTCGATGCCGACGAGCTTGCCGGCGCGATGACCGAGCAGCTTGCCTCGCTGTTCGAAGATCAATCCGCCCCGTCGCGTGGCAGCCGGATACGCCGTGCCGGTTGACCGGCTGGAAGGAAGCATGGCTGGTAAGCGCCTTTACCGCGCAGTGTCGATTGCCCTCTGCATCGCCGCTGGCGCGTGCCCCGCATCGGCGCGCGACGTGCCGGTCATTAGCCGGCAAATCTCTGATTTCAGGATCGGCTCTTCGCAGACGAACTTCGGGTCGCTGGAATTTCTCGGCGGACTGGAGATGGTTTCCAGCCGAGCCCTGTTCGGCTCGCTTTCCGCCATCCGCTTCCGGCCGGACCAGCAACATTTCGTCGTCGTGCTCGATACCGGTCAATGGCTGACGGGCAGCATCGAGCGCGACCTCAAGGGCAGGCTTTCCGGTCTCTCCAATGTCGAGATCACCCCGATGAAGAACATCGCCGGGCGCAGCTTCGAGGGCAAGGGGCATATGGATGCCGAGGGCCTGGCGCTCGATGGTAACAGGATCCTGGTCTCCTTCGAGCAGGATCACCGCGTCGATATCTATCCCGATCCGGGTTTTGCCGATTCCGGCGCGATCGCCACTCTGCCCATCCTCATCCCGCGGAAGATGCTGAGCGACAACCGCGGCATCGAGACCATTGCCGTGGCGCCGGCATCGAGCCCGCTCAAGGGCGGCGTTGTTATCGTCTCCGAACGCGGTCTCGATAGCGACGGCAACCGGGTCGCGGCTATTCTGAACGGCCCGCTGAAAGGGCGTTTCTCGGTGGCGCGGGACGGCAGCTTCGACATCACCGACGGCGCCTTCCTGCCGAACGGCGACCTGCTGCTGCTGGAACGTCGCTTCAATATGGCCGAAGGCATCGGCATGCGGATTCGGCGCATCAAGGGCGGCGATATCAGGCCCGGCGCCGTCGTCGACGGCGAATTGCTGCTCGAAGGCAATTTCAATTCTCAGATCGACAATATGGAAGGGCTGGACACGTTCCAGGCCGCCGACGGTACCACCCATATCGTCCTGGTGTCGGACGACAATCATTCGATCCTACAGCGCAATCTAATGCTGGAATTCCGGCTGACCGAACAGACCGCACACAAAGCGTCAGACTGACGTCATACGCGTCGGCGGTCATGCCGCAGCATCGGTCGGCAGCCTTTGGAGGACATCATAGTGCATATCCACGTCATGGGTGCGTCCGGTTCCGGCACGACATCGCTCGGCGGTGCGTTGGCCGTAAGGCTCGATATCGCCCATCTCGATACAGACGATTTCTTTTGGCTGCCAACCGATCCGCCGTTCACGACGCCGAGGGATGCCGGTGAGCGCATTCGGCTGCTGCTTGAGGAGACGCGACGGCCTGGTGGCTGGGTTCTTTCCGGATCGGCGCTGAAGTGGGGCACCCCGCTGGAGCCGCTCTACGATCTGATCGTGTTCCTCAGGATCGAGCCGGAGCTTCGTATGGCGCGCATCCGCGCGCGGGAGGTGGCCCGATATGGAAACAGGATTGGGCCCGGCGGCGACATGGAAGTAAAAAGCGGGCAATTCCTGGAATGGGCGGCAAGTTACGACACAGCCGGTCCCGAACGCCGCAGCCTTGCGGCGCATGAGCAATGGCTGGAAACGCAGACGGCGCCGGTGTTGCGGCTCGGTTCGTCGCTTGGTATCGACGAGCTGGCTGCAGAGGTCCTTCTGCATCCGGCCATCGCCGCCGGTGCGGTCCGGCGGCGTCCATGAGTTAAATGAAAGCATGTCGCGCAAAAGTGTGCAGCGGTTTTCAAAGCGCGAAGCGCGAAGCGCTTTTGCCGCAACGACATGCGTAAAAACAATGGGCTAAAGCGCCAAGAGCGAATTTGAAGGATCGCGACGCGCTTTATCTGGCGCGGGCTGCCTGCATCGGCCGCAGCACGTTCATCAGCGCGCCGTAGGGCAAGAGCATGACGAGGCCGACGATCATCTTGACGGCGAAATCGCCGATCGCCCAGGAAATCCAGCGCGGAGCCTCGGTGGCGAAGACGCCGAGGACGGGGGCTGCTTCCAGCGCGAAGGGCTCGTTCGGGCCGAGGAAGACGAAAAACGCGGCGAAGGACAGCGAGAAGAACATCACCGTATCCAGCGCCGAGCCGATCAGCGAGCCGACGAGCGGCGCGCGCCACCAGGCCTGGCGGCGAAGGCGGTTGAAGACGGCGATATCGAGCAGCTGGCCGGCGAGATAGGCCGAGCCGGAGGCGATGGCGATGCGCGGCGCCGACGTGAAGAAGGAGAGCGTCACGCCGACGACGAATCCGGCAAGGACGACCTTGCGGGCTGCCTGCGGGCCGAACTGGCGGTTGGTCAGATCGGTGATCAGGAAGGCGATCGGATAGGAGAAGGCGCCCCAGGTCAGGATGTCGGCAAGGTTGATGCCGGCGACTTCGGCGTTCAGCGGAAACTGGACGAGGAAGTTGGAAGCGACGACGACGAGTGTCATCAGCGCGACATAGGCGATGGTATAGCGGGTCTTCGGCATTTTTTTATCCTGGGTGATGCCACCAGTTGGAGCGACGATCCGGCAAAGCAAAAGGCTTGTCCGGTATCATCCGTTCAAGCCTTTAAAGCCGTATGAAAGAAGGGCAGAAGCTTACGCAGCAACAGCAACAGCTGCTTCGGCGGTCTTCTTGACGATCTGACGACGCAGCAGGCGCGCGCGCATCGACAGTTCGGTTTCGTTGGCCTTCAGCAGGAAGGCATCGAGGCCGCCACGATGCTCGACGGAGCGAAGAGCAGCAGCCGAAACACGAAGACGATAACGCTGGTTGAGGGCGTCGGAAATCAGCGTGACCTGGCACAGGTTCGGCAGGAACCGGCGCTTGGTCTTGTTGTTGGCATGGCTGACATTGTTACCAGTCAGGACGGCCTTGCCGGTCAATTCGCACACGCGGGACATGGAACACCTATTCTTGTTTTTGTCGGGCCATCGAATTGCCATCCCGGTCAAAACCAGGCGCGCAATCCAACGGGCATGATTGGAAAGTTGCGGTTCTATAGTCAGGCAGGCTGCGCGCGTCAAGCCAAACCTTGGCCTTTCCCGCAATTCTGTCAAAAAGCTGCTGTTTTCTTCCCTTCGCGGCAGGAGTATAGAGCGCTGAGCGAAGGCTGCCAGCGCGCGGCAAGACAAGGCTTGATTCATGGCTCATTCGAGCAGACGGATTTTCATTTCGGCGATCGCCGCGCTGCTTGCCATACCGGCAGCGGCGGCCGAAATCCAGCATCGGACGGAATACCGGGTGACGCTTGCCGGCCTGCCGATCGCCCGCGCCGCGTTCCTGACGCAGATCGAGGACGATCATAGCTACAAGATCGCCGGCAGCATCAACTCCGCCGGGCTTGCCGATCTGGTCACGACGATTTCGGCCAAAACAAGTGTCACCGGCGTCGTGCGCGACGACAAGTTGCAGGCGTCGAAATATTCGCTCTACTACAAGAGCGGCAAGAAGGCCCGGGTCTACGAGGTCAGCTACCGCGACGGCAACATCGTCTCGGCGACGACGACACCGCCGCCGAAGCGTCCGAAGAACTGGATCGACGTGACGCCGCGCGACATGCGCTCGGTGCTCGATCCGATCTCCGGCCTGATCTTCACCGGCGACACCAAGGTCTGCTCGCAGACGCTGCCGATCTTCGACGGCGAGACGCGCATGGATCTGGTGCTGTCGCCGAAGGGCGACGAGGATTTCTCGACCAACGGCTTCAAGGGCAAGGCGACCGTCTGCAGCGTGCGCTTCGTGCCACGCTCGGGCTACAAGAAGGGCCGCAAGGACATCGTCTATCTCAGCAAGAGCGACCGGATGGAAATCTGGTTTGCCAAGTCGGACGCGGCAAATGTATACGCTCCCGTCTACGTGCGCATTCCGACCGAATATGGAATGGTGACGATCACTGCCGTCAAATACGGCAGCAGCTGACGGAGATCATTCTCTGTCAAAGGGGGATGGGTGAAGCTTCGCGCGACGTTGATCGGTTTTACCGCCATTTTGATGTGGTCGTTCCTGGCGCTGTTGACGGCCGCCTCCGGGAAGATGCCGCCGTTCCAGCTTTCGGCCGTCTGCTTTGCGATCGGCAGCATTCCCGGCCTCGCCGTGCTTGCCCTCAACCCGTCACGGCTGGCGCTGCTGAAGCAGCCGGCCAAGGTCTGGGTGACCGGTATTTCGGGGCTGTTCGGCTATCATTTCCTTTATTTCACCGCGCTCAGAAACGCGCCGGCGGTGGAGGCGGGGCTGATCGCCTATCTCTGGCCGCTGCTGATCGTCGTCGGCTCGGCGCTGCTGCCGGGCGAACGGCTGCGCTGGTATCATGTGGCCGGTGCGCTTGCCGGGCTGTGCGGCACCTTCCTGATCGTCGGCCGCAACGGCATCGATTTTAACGGCGCCTATGCCGTCGGTTACACGGCCGCTTTTCTCTGCGCCTTCACCTGGTCCGGTTACTCGCTACTGACCCGGCGTTTCGACGCCGTCTCCACCGATGTCGTCACCGGCTTCTGCCTTGCGACCTCGATCCTGTCGCTGTTCTGCCATCTCGGCCTGGAGACGACGGTCTGGCCGGCAACGGGTTTCGAATGGCTCGCCGTCGCCGGGCTCGGGCTCTTGCCGGTGGGGGCTGCCTTTTACGCCTGGGACTACGGCGTCAAGAACGGCGATATCCAGATCCTCGGCGCGGCGAGTTATGCCGCACCGCTGCTTTCGACGCTGATCCTGACGCTGTTCGGATTTGCCGAGCCGGGCTGGCGCATCGCGCTCGCCTGCCTGCTCGTCACCGGCGGGGCGGTGCTGGCCGCCCAGGACATGTTTCGTCGCAAGATCCAGCCGCCGGTTGCGGCGGAATGAGTTCAGCCGCCGGGCGTCCAGCCTGATGGCGCCATCTCGAAGCTCGAAAACGTAAAGCCCGGTGAGACAGTGCAGCCGACCAGGGTGAAATCGCCGAGGCTTTCGGCCGACTGCCACCAATTGGCCGGAATGATCACCTGCGGCCGCTCGCCGGCCGCCAGGTCGGTTCCAAGCGTCAGGGCCTCGCTTGCCGTTCCATCTTCAGAGCGATGCAGCGAGAGCGGCGCGCCGGCGTAATAATGCCAGACCTCCACCGCATCATGGACGCGATGCCAGTGCGAGCGCTGTCCTCTGATCAGGAGATAATAGATCGCCGTCGAGTGGCCGCGTTCTCCGCCCGCCGTATCGCGGAACGTCTCAGCGTACCAGCCGCCTTCCGGATGCGGCTGCATGGCGAGTTCGCGGATGATGTCTTCGGGAGACATCAGAAATTGTCCTTGCGCTTGCGGATCTCGGCAAAGACTTCCTCGTTGGTCTTGCCTTCCATCAGCAGATTGCGGCGGATCGCCGGATCGGCGGCGCGCAGGAACGGGTTGGTCTCCTTTTCCAGCCCCAGCGTCGTCGGGATGGTGAATTTGCCGTCGGCGCGCAAGGCCTCGATCTCGGCGGCGCGGCTCTTCAGGCGTTCGTTGTCGGGATCGACCGTCAGTGCGAAGCGGGCATTGGACAGGGTGTATTCGTGGCCGAAATAGACGGCGGTCTCATCGGGCAGCACGGCCAGTTTTTGCAGCGAATGCCACATGTCGGCGGCCGGGCGTTCGAACAGCCGGCCGCAGCCGAGCGCAAACAGCGTATCGGCGGCAAAGAGCAGCTTGTCGTCGACGAAGTGATAGCAGATATGGCCGGCGGTGTGGCCGGGCGTCTCGATGACGTTGACCGTGTGATCGCCGAAAAGGAAGCTGTCGCCATCGGCCATCGTCCGGTCGAGGCCGGGAATGGCGATCGCCTCGTTGATCGGGCCGATGATCTCGCAGCCGAACTGCTCCTTCAGCGCCAGGTTGCCGGTGACATGGTCGGTGTGATGATGGGTGGTGAAGATATGGGTGATTTTCCAGCCGCGGCGCGTCGCCGCCTGCAGGATCGGCGCCTCTTCCGGCGCGTCGATCGCCGCGGTAAAGCCTGTCTCCGGATCGTGGACGAGAACGCCGAAATTGTCGGTGCGGCAGAGAAAAACGTCTAATTCCAAAGGTTTCATCGTTCAATAATCCCTTGTCATGCGAGTCTCGCGGAAATGTAGAGGTTCCGGCCTTGAAGTCCAACCGCCCGCTGATAACATTTATCGCAATGCACGCCGATATCGTCGACCTACGCCAGTTCTACCACTCCGAGCTTGGGCGCCTTGCCGAGCAGTCGATCGCCATGGCGCTGTCTTCGCTCTGGGTGCGGCTGCCGCAGGAGCGTCTGGTCGGTCTCGGCTATGCCGTGCCCTTCCTCGACCGCTTCCAGGCCGATACCGAGCGCACCTTCGCCTTCATGCCGGCCGGGCAGGGCGCGGTGAACTGGCCGATGGGATCGCTCTCGTCGACGGCGCTGATTTTCGACGAGGAACTGCCGCTGCCGGATTCCTCGATCGACCGGGTGCTGATGGTGCATTCGCTGGAATTCGCCGAAAGCCCGCGCGAGACGCTGAAGGAACTCTGGCGGGTGCTGGCGCCAGGCGGACGGCTTGTCATCGTCGTGCCGAACCGACGCGGCGTCTGGGCGCGGATGGAACACACGCCGTTCGGCTCGGGCCGGCCCTATTCCCGCGGTCAGCTGACGCATCTGCTGCGCGAAACGAATTTCACCCCGGGCGCGACGGCCGAAGCGCTGTTCTTCCCGCCCTCGAAGCTCAGGACCATCCTGCGCCTTCGCCGCGCCTTCGAGCGGATCGGGCGGACGTTGTGGCCGGCTTTCTCAGGCGTCATCATCGTCGAGGCGCAGAAGCGGCTCTATCAGGGGCTGCCGGTTGCGGCGCGAGCCTCCCGCCGCGTCTTCGTGCCGGTTCTGGCACCCCATGGCGTGCCGACCACACGCAGCCGGTGACGCCGCCCGGCTCTCGACAAGAACCGCATTCCGCTTTAATGCGACTGGTAATTTCCGGCAGTTCCAAGGTCGATCCATGAGCGTTGAGATGAGCAAGCCTGTTCCGCGTCCCGGTATTCTCGATATCGCATCCTATGTGCCGGGCAAGGAACATGCACCGGGTGTTGCCCGCGTCTACAAGCTTTCGTCCAACGAAACGCCACTCGGCGCCAGTCCGAAGGCGATCGATGCGTTCAAGGCGGTTGCCGACAATCTGGAGCGTTACCCCGACGGGCAGGCGGTTGAATTGCGCGAGGCGATCGCTGCCGTGCACGGCCTCAACCCGGCAAACATTCTCTGCGGCAACGGTTCCGACGAACTGCTCGGCCTGCTCTGCCATGTCTATCTCGGCGCCGGCGACGAGGGCATCATCACCGAGCACGGCTTCCTGGTCTACAAGATCCAGATCCAGGGCGCCGGCGCCACGCCTGTCGTCGTCAGGGAAAAAGATCACACCGTCGATGTCGATGCGATCCTTGCCGCGGTGACGGAAAAGACCAAGATCGTTTTCATCGCCAATCCCGGCAATCCAACCGGCACTTATGTCCCAGTCAGCGAGATCCGCCGCCTGCAGGCCGGGCTACCGAAGCATGTCGTGCTGGTGCTCGATGCCGCCTATGCCGAATATGTGCGCCGCAACGATTATGAAGCCGGCATCGAGGTCGTGTCTTCCAATGCCAACGTGGTGATGACCCGCACCTTCTCGAAGGCCTACGGACTGGCGGCGCTGCGGGTCGGCTGGATGTATGCGCCGGCCGAGATCGTCGACGCTGTGAACCGCGTGCGCGGGCCTTTCAATTTGAACGCGCCGGCAATCGCCGCCGGTGCCGCGGCGATCCGCGACCAGGCCTTCATCCAGCAGGCCGTCTCCTTCAACCAGATGTGGGTGGAGACGCTGACCCAGGCGCTCGAAGCGATCGGCCTGAAGGTGACGCCGTCCGTCGCCAATTTCGTCCTCATTCATTTCCCCGAGATCGACGGCAAGCGCGCCGCCGATGCCGACGATCTCCTGACGAGCCGCGGCTACATCCTGCGCGCCGTGCGCAGCTATGGCTTTGCCAATGCGCTCCGGATGAGCATCGGCCCCGAAGAGGCCAACCGTGGCGTCATCGCCGCGCTCACCGAATTCATGGGACGCAAGGCATGAACGTCCAGTTCGATCGTATCGCGCTGATCGGTATCGGCCTGATCGGCTCTTCACTCGCCTACGACATCAGGCGGCTTGGTCTTGCACGGGAGATCGTCGTCGCGACGCGTAGCGCCGATACGCTGAAGCGTGCCGAGGAGCTCGGTCTCGGCGACCGCTACACGACGTCTTCGGCCGATGCCGTCAGGGATGCCGATCTGGTAATCGTCTCGGTGCCGGTCGGCGCTTCGGAAAGCGTGGCGAAGGAGATAGCGGCTAGCCTGAAGTCCGGGGCTGTTGTCACCGATGTCGGCTCCACCAAGGCCTCGGTCATCGCGCAGATGCTGCCGCATATGCCTGATAATGTGCATTTCATCCCCGGCCATCCACTGGCCGGCACCGAAAAATCCGGCCCCGATGCCGGTTTCCCGGGCCTCTTCGAAGGCCGTTGGTGCATCTTCACGCCGGTCGCCGGTACCGACGAGACGGCGCTGAAGCGTCTGCGCAGCTTCTGGGAAACGCTTGGTTCGAAGGTCGACGAAATGGATGCGGAGCATCACGACAAGGTGCTGGCGATCGTCTCGCACCTGCCGCATATCATCGCCTACAACATCGTCGGCACCGCCGACGATCTGGAGACGGTGACCGAGTCGGAAGTCATCAAATACTCCGCCTCGGGCTTTCGCGATTTCACCCGACTTGCGGCTTCCGACCCGACGATGTGGCGCGACGTCTGCCTGCACAATCGTGATGCGATCCTCGAAATGCTGGCGCGCTTCTCGGAGGACCTCGCCTCTCTGCAGCGCGCGATCCGCTGGGGCGAGGGCGACAAGATCTTCGAACTTTTCACCCGCACGCGCGCCATCCGCCGCTCGATCGTCCAGGCCGGCCAGGATGTCGACGCGCCTGATTTCGGCCGCCACGCGCTGGATAACAAGAAGTAGCCATCCGCGATGGTTGAGGTGGCGCGCGCCAGCCAGGCGGATATCGATTGGCTCGTTCGCGAGGATGCCAGCGCTGGTGAAGCCTGGGTGTCGCGATGCGTGGCGCTTGGCGAATATCTCGTTGCCAGGAAAGTCGGCGAGATCGTCGGTTTCCTGCGCTTCTCCCGCTTCTGGGGCAGAATTCCCTACATGGAGATGATCCGCGTCCTTCCCGGCCACCGCCGTTCAGGCGTCGGAACGGCGCTGTTTGTTGCCTGGGAAGGGGCGATGCGCGGCGACGGCGCCCGCGTGCTGATGACCTCGAGCGAATGCGACGAAAGCCGACCTCAGGACTGGCATCGCCGCAACGGATTTACCGAAACCGGCGCGATCGAGCTGCCTGGGTTGCAGTCGGTGGCGGAGGTCTTCTTCGTCAAGCGGATAAGCTGAGAGGCGCCATAGGTCAGATCGGCGGTATCCGGCCGAGCGGGATGAAGCCGCTGACGGTGGCGTTGCCGTGATCGACGACAAGATCGACGGAGACTTTGTCTTTGCCGCCGGCAAGCGATTTCAAGAGCTTGGTCGCCGTTTTGACGGTCGAGGCGATATCCGGAAAGGCCTGTTTCAGGCTGTCGCCCCAGGGGCCGAGCTGTTCGATTTCCAGCTTGAATTTTCCGGAGAGCAGACCCTGCTCGTCGAAGGAAAAGGGGCCGGTCAGCGTCATCACTTTGCCGTCGCCGATGTCGGCGACGATGCGGCGCAGCTCACCGGCGGCACCGTTGAGGCCGCTCGGATCACTGCCGTCGATCAGGCCGGCTTTACCGGCGACGGTCAGATCGATACTGGCCGACAGCTTCGGGAAGATTTGCGGCCAGTCCTTGATCGCGGTGTTGGCATCCTGCACGGAGATCGCGCCGTCGAGATCGGCACCGTTCTGGCGCAGATGAATTTCGGTGCGAGCGGCATCGAAGCTGATGGTCTGGCCGGTGTAGGAGGAAACCGCCGTCGCCTTCAGGCCCTCGATGACCGTTGAGCTGCGGTTAATGCCCCGCAACCTCGTCGCCAGGCTCGCTTGCAGGTTTGCCCATTGGGCCGAGATCGAAAGGCCATTGCTGGTGCGGATGGCGGCCGGCGAATCGAGCTCCCAGACGATATTGCCGGGCGCGTAGACCTGCGCTGCCGAACGCAACGCGCCGAAGGTGGCCGAGACGCCGTTGACATGGTCGTCGACATCGATCTTGGAGCAGAACAGGCCGATACGGAAAGGATAGCCGCGGAATTCGATATCGGAGCATTCGGCGCTGACGCCTGCCTGGTCGCGCGGCGCGATCGCCTTCAGCACCGTGGTCTTCAGCGTCGATGCCGCATAGAACCAGCCGCCGGTATAAAGCGCGATCACCAGGAGGACGCCGCCACCCAGCAACCAGAATTTCTTGCTGCTGCTGGATTGGCTGCTACCGGATTGGCTTGACGCTGCCATGATGTTCTCCAATGGTGAATCGCAAATGTGATTCCGGTCTGGCGTGCGATATGGACGAAATTTGGGTATTTGGCTACGGTTCGCTGATGTGGAATCCGGGCTTCGAGTTCATGGAGCGGGCAGAGGCTCTGATCTACGGCTACAGGCGTTCGCTCTGCGTCCGTTCCTTTGTCCATCGCGGTACGCGCGACAGTCCGGGCCTGGTTCTCGGCCTCGACAGAGGCGGCGCCTGCCGCGGCATGGCTTTCCGCATTTCCCCGGAAAAATGGGATGAGGTGATCGATTATCTCCGCGCCCGCGAACTGGTTACCAATGTCTACCTGGAGCGCCGAGTGCGGCTGCAGCTTGCGGGAGGCTGCAGGGTGGAGGCGGTCACCTACATTGCTGATCGCGACCATGAGCAATATGCCGGTACGCTCGACGCATTTGAGGCGGCGAGGGTGGTGAGCCAGGCCAAGGGTCAGTCAGGCCCGAATGATGCCTATGTCTTCAACACCGCGATGCATCTGAAGCAGATGGGCATTCGCGACCATTGGCTGGAGCAGGTCGTCGACGAAGTGGAGCGGCTGCGCGCCGCTTGATCCTCACGCGCGTCGCGATTATTATCGCAAAAACCGTTGCGCAGTTTGCGCGACATGCTTCAGGCGGTCGCCGTCTTGAGCCTGCGCAGCTCGGCCAGCCTTTCGACCGCCGTCGGCGGCAGCGGCAGATGCGGATTTGCCTCGACAGTTTCGAGCAGAAGCGTGTCGCTTGCCCGCTCCGACACCTCGATCAGATGGGCGAAAAACGCGTCCGGATCCATTCCCGGCATGATCGGCGGCAGGATCCTCACCTTGAAATGGCCGGGATAACGACGAATGCTGCGCCGCGGCCAGAAGAGACCGGGATGCATGACGATCGGCACTACGGGGATGGCGAGATCACGGTACATGCGGGCGATGCCATACTTATAGACCGGCTCGGCGCCCGGCGGGCGACGGGTGCCCTCAGGATAGATGATCAGCTGGCGGCCGGTCGAAAGCTCCTGTTTCGTGCGCTTCAACACCTCCACCATCACCTTGCCACGGGCGCCGCGATCAACCGGGATCACCCGCTGCTTCTTCGCATACCAGCCGAACAGCGGAATCCACATCAGCTCGCGCTTCAGGATGTAGACCGGGTCCTTCAGCCAGGGCAGCAGCGCATAGGTATCCCAGAAGGACTGGTGCTTCGGCGCCAGGATGTAGCTGCCGTCCGGGAGGTTCTCCAGGCCTTCGATCTCGAAGGTGGTGCCGACGATCACCCGCATCAGCCAGTGGTTGGAGCGTGCCCAATTCTTCGGGATCGCATAGGCGGTCAGGCGCGGCGCCAGGAAATAGTATGGCGAGAGAACGATCATCCGGATGATGAGGTTGGCGTAGAAGATCGTGTTGAAGAGGACGGAACGCAGGGCGATCATGAAACTTTCCCGAGGCATGCTCACGCGACCGGCCTACACGATATTGCTCGGCATAAAAAGCGTTTGATGACGTCCCAGAACAGGATTCAGATTTTAGGCCGGGCCTAAAATCTGAATCCTGCTCTAAATTAAAGAGTTGGAACATGATGTCGTGAGAAAACCGCTCACACTTTTCGGCATCATGCTCTAGCAAAAGCGTCAGTTCTCGCTCGACGCGCTTGCCGAGCGCAGCCCGGTGTGGCGACCGAAGCCGGTGATGTTGCGGGCGCCGGTCAGCAGCACTTTTACATATTCGGCAAGCATGACACGCATCGCATTCGGGTCGGTGAACCAGTTGCGGCTCTTCAAATCCGAATTGACCACGGGATAAGCGATGAACTCGATATCGGGATCGACATAGGAGAGCTCCGCGAGGCTTCGCGGCATGTGGTAGTTGTTGGTGACGATCAAGACGCTGCGGTATCCCTTGGCGTGGATCCAGTTCGAAGCTTCCTCGGCATTGCCGATCGTGTCGATCGCATCGTGGCCGATATCGACACAGCAGGAGAAGAGATCGGCCGAGCCCTGCGTCATCTTGCGGATCTGCGCCGGGGTGGTCGTCGGGTGGACGCCGGAAATGAGCAAACGCTTGCCGGCACCTTTCTGCAGCAGCTCCACGGCCTGATCGATGCGCTGGTAACCCCCTGTCAGCACGACGATCGCATCTGCCTTCGGCTCGGCCGGAGGCTTAAGCGTCGTCACGGAATCGGCGAAACGCAGGAAACCGCCGAACAACAGGGCGATCGCCACCACGCAGGCAAAGCCGCCCCAACGCAGCAGGCGGCGGATCAGCCCGCGCCGCGGCGGCAAACCCGCCGGGCGGTCAAGCTCGGGGTCCTGATGAATCGGGTTGGGTGTCGTATCTCCCATGGTCATGAATCGTGACTATACGCTGATTGCGGCACGGAACAGACGCTTTCATGGCAAAACGGCATGGTCACGATCAACTCGCGATGCCGTCGGTGCGTGTCGGGTCCGAGCGTAATGTATCGATTTCGTAGATCGTCTGCATGACGGTCAGTCGCGCGGTGATAGTGGTCAGGAGCGCAATGACGATCATCGTTGCGAAGATGCCGGCATAACCGAGCACGCCGACGGAGAAGGTGCCGAAGAGCGCCGTCGCCTGGTCCGTTTCCGGGGTGGCGAGCGTGCGGCTCTGCCAGAAACCGGCGGTGGCGAAGAAGAGGGCGGCAAGGGCGCTGCCGATTGCCGAGCCCTTGAGGCTGATCTTCAGGAAATGCTTCTGGAATTCGGTGGCGACGAAGGAGCTTTCGGCGCCGACGAAATGCAGCACTTCGACGACGTGACGATTGCCCGACAGCGCGCCGCGCGTGGCGAAGACGACGGTGAGCACCATCGCCGTGAAAACCAGCAGCAGGATGCCTGTGCCGATCATGACGGTCGTGTGCGCCATGGACACCAGCCGGTCGACCCAGGTGCGGTGATCGTCGAGGCTTGCCTGCGGGATGCTGTCTTTCAGCAACGCCCGCATCGAATCGAAATCCGGTGGATTGCTCTCGTCGATGGTGATGATGACGAGGCGGGGAACGGGCAGATCCTTGAGATCGAGACCGGGGCCGAGCCAGGGTTCGAGCAGGCGGGCGGTCGCCGCCTCGTCGACGATCTGGCCGCTCTTGGTGCCGACGAAGGTCAGCGCCAGGTCGCGTGCCTGGGTCAGCGCCTTTTCCATGTCGAGATTGTCGTCCGGCTTGATCTGGATGGTGATCTCTCGGGAGATCTGGCTCTCCCAGCTTGCTGCCGTCGAGCGCACCATGCTGACGCCGCCGAGCGTCAGGCAGGCGAGAAAGGCCATGATTGCGATGACCACCATCAACGCGCTGCCCTGGATGTTGGATGGCGGCAGGATCGGCGCGGTCGGACGCACGCGCATTTCCGGTCGTTTCTGCTCAGCCTTACCAGGCGCCTTGTCCGGGTTTCTGGATGGGAGCTCAGTCATAGATATCGAGATGCCCCCCCGAGAGGATCATGCGGCGAGCTTCCACCTGTTCCATCAGCGCCAGGTCATGCGTGGCGATCACAACTGCGGTGCCGAGGCGGTTCAGCTCGAGGAAAAGATTGAGCAAGCGCTTGGCCATCGGCGGGTCGACATTGCCGGTGGGTTCGTCGGCAAGCAGCACCTCCGGCCGGTCCATCAGCGCCCTGGCGATCGCGGCGCGCTGCTTCTCGCCGCCCGAGAGCACGGGCGGCAGCACGTTGATGCGTTCGCCGAGGCCGACCCATTTCAACAGTTCCAGGACGTCGGTCTTGTAGGAGCTCTCATCCTTACCGCGCACGCGTAAGGGCAAAGCGACATTCTCATAGGTTGTCAGATGATCGAGGAGGCGGAAATCCTGGAAGACGATGCCGACGCGGCGGCGCAGCAACGGCAGTTCCGGGCGGGGGATTTCGGAAATGTCGCGCCCGAACATGCGGATCAGGCCGCGCGTCGGCTGCAGCGACATGAACAGCAGCCGCAGCAGCGACGTCTTGCCTGCGCCCGATGGGCCTGTCAGGAACTGAAAGGATTTCTTCGGAATGTCGAAGGTCAGGTCCCGGAGGATTTCCGGGCCCATGCCATAGCGCAAACCGACATTCTCGAAATGGATCAACGTGCAGCTCAGTCTGTTGTGGGTTTCACCGCGTGACTTGTTAACCAACACCGTTAACAGCCGGTAAATTTTGCCGGAAAGACGCCCGTTTGATGGCGATCTTTGCGAAGCATTAACCATTAAAATTTACGACTGAGCGGGATTCGTTTCAATGCCAAGATTTCCCCTGGCAGCGAAACCATGTGGACATCTGCGAGGCAGCCACCATGGAAGCATCCTCCTTCAGTCGCCGGACACCGGGCCAGGCCTATGATTTCCTGCCGCCGGAACCCGCCGCCCGCCAGTACCGTGCGGCGCGTCCTGCCGATATTTCCGACGCCGAATTCGTGACGCTCGGCAAAGTCCGACCGAAGGAATTTACCGCAAGAACCTATAACGACAACCGCAAGCGCGCTGCTGGCGCACACGCAGCACAGCCGCCGCTGACGCCAGTGACTGCAACTGTTCTGCGGGACGTGGAAGCCTTCCTGCAGCGCGCGTCGATGCGGAGCTTCGCGGGGCTGGTGCTGGCGCTCGCCGTGCTGGTCTTCGGGCTTGCGGGCGGCTTTTCCGGCCTTGCCGCCGAGCGGGCCTATTCCGGAGCGCCGCTGCATTTCACCCATGTGACGGTGGCGCCGCGCGACGCGAACGGCATGCGCGTGCTGGTCATCAACGGCATCCTCGAAAATGACAGCGGCACGACGCAGACGGTGCGTCCGATCCGTGCCGATCTCGTGACCGACGAGCGACTGACCGCAAGCATCATCATCAATCCGCCGGCCGATGTCATTTATGGCGGCCAGAGCCGGGGTTTCTCGGCCCGTGTCCAGCATGCCGGCGGAAAACTGCCGGAGGTCCGGCTGTCGTTCCTGCCATAGAGAGCGCTCGAACGTGGATTGGGTGATTTTCCCGCCGCAACGCGCGCCAATCTGGTTAATTTCATGGCGGGTGAGGCTGTTTCACGCTCGCATATGTGCTAACGGCTTACCCTTCTTTTCATGGAGCAAGCCCTTATGCCTGTCGTGCGCGGAAAAAATATCGAGCCGCTCTTTACTGCCGAGCAGATCGCCGAGCGCAATCATTCGATGGCCCGGGAGATCGCCAATGGCCCGACCCAGGACCTGCTTGTCATCGCCGTGCTCAAGGGTTCGTTCATCTTCGCCGCCGACCTGATCCGCGCCCTGCACGATAGCGGGCTTGCACCGGAGGTCGAGTTCATCACGCTGTCGAGTTATGGCATCGGCACGGTCTCGCAGGGCGTGCGCATCGTCAAGGATATCGACAGCGACGTCCATGGCCGCGACGTCCTGTTGATCGACGATATCCTCGAATCCGGCCGGACGCTGCTGTTTGCCAAGGAATTGCTGTTCGAGCGCGGCGCGCGCAACGTCACGATCGCCGTGCTGCTCGATAAGCGCGTCAAGCGCAAGGAAAAGCTGGAGGCCGATTATGTCGGCTTCGAATGCCCTGACTATTTTGTCGTCGGTTACGGCATGGATGTCGCCTATGCCTTTCGCGAACTGCCCTTCGTCGGCGTGGTTACCGGGGACGCCTGAGCGACTTCAAAGTGGTTCGAAAGACGTCCGCCGCTGCCTTGCCGCCCGAGACGGGTTGTTAACCATCTCGTCCATCGCTTCCTGATCTTTACCGATCGAAAAGGAAATCCTGGTGATTTCCGTCGCGGGGCTGACCACGGAGCAATGCACATATGGCAAGAATTCTGATCACGGAAGACGAGGACTCCCTGCGGTCCTTCGTAGCCCGAGCCCTGCGGCTTGATGGCCACGAGACCGATGAGGCGGCCGACGGGGCCGAGGGCCTGGAGAAGCTCAGGGAAGGGGTCTACGATCTGCTGCTTTCAGATATCCGCATGCCCGTGATGGACGGCATCGAACTCGCCCATCAGGCAAAAGACGCCTTTCCCGGCCTGAAGATCCTGCTGATGACCGGCTATGCCGAGCAGCGCGAACGGGCCGACGATCTTGCCGAAAAGATTATCGACGTCGTCGCCAAACCATTCGCGCTTCCCGATATCCGCAAAGCGGTCGCCCGAGCGCTGGTCGCTTAAAGCTCTCTATTTTCATGCATGTCGTCATCCCGGAACAGCTGCACACGTCGTGATGACATGTATCAGAGCATGACGGTGAAAACTGAGTACGGTTTTTGGACGGTATTCCGCTCGTTTTCTTGATGAGATCCGGATTCAAATTTTATGCCGATCCGGCCTAAAATCCCTGCGCCGGTGCGCGTGTCATGTCACGGTGGCGTCAGCTTACTGGATGTCCAGCAACCGTTCGAGATACCGCCGTTCCATTTCCTGCGGCGGATTGTTGCCGAGCTTCTCGCGGATCGCGTCGAGGATTTCTCGGGCGCGCTGAACGTCGATCTCGTCGGGAACCTTCACGCTGTTGTCGCCGAAATCCGGTCCCGGGGGGCGTGGCCGGCCGAGCGGGTCGCGGCCATTTTGGTCGCCGCCCTGGCTCATCTGGCCGTTCGGACCCTGCCCTTGCTGGCCCTGTTGCGCCTGCATCATCTGGTTCATCATGTCGCGGGCGCCCTGGCGAAGTGCTTCGAGCGCGCGGCCCTGGCCTTCGATGGCCGGCTGGCCATGCCCCTGGCCGAGTTCGCGACCGGCGCCTTCCATCTCGCGTTGCGCCTGTCCGAAGCCCGGGCCAGGCTTCATGCCCATCTCGCCGAGGCCCTTCTGCAATTCGCCGAGCTGCCTGCCGAGCGCATCCTGCTGAGCGCGCAGCTGCTTCAATGCCTCGCGCAACTGCTCGGCGGTCATCTGGTCGGAGGGCTGCTGGCCGTCTTTGCCTTGCTGGCCCTGCTGCTGATCCTGCGGTTCGCCGTTTTCTCCGGGGTTCATCTCGTCGAGCAGCGGATCGTTTTCACCCATATCGGGTTCGCCGCGTTGCATGCGGTCCCTGAGCTGCTGATCGAGGCGGAAGGTCTGATCCATCAACTTCTGCTGGTCGCGCAGAATCTCGCCGAGCTTGTCGATCTGCTTTCGGGCCTCGCTGTTTTCCTGGCTCTGTTGGCCGCGCTGCGGGCGGCCGGCCTGCAGATTGTTCATCATCCGCTGCAATTCCGACAGCATCTGCTGGGCGGCGTCACGATTGCCGGAGCGGGCGAGATTCTCGATCTGGTCCATCATCCGTTCCAGATCCTGCTGGCGCAGGATGTTCTGCGCATTCTGGTTCGGCTGCATCGGCGCGTTCTGCATGCGTTGGGCAAGCTCGGTCATATAGTCCTGCATCGCCTTGCGCAGCTCATCCATCAGCTTCTTGATCTCGGCGTCGGGGGCGTTGCGGTCCAATGCGTCGGCAAGCTTCTGCTGGGCTTCGCGCAGCTTGCGCTCGGCAAGCGAAAGATCGCCGTCCTCCATGCCGAGTGCAATCTCCCAGAGATATTGGGCCGTATCCTTGAGTGCATCCTCACCCTTTGCGAGCTTCATGCGCGTCAAAGCGGATTCCAGCAGGAGATAGTTGGTGAGCTTGGGGATGGTCTCCTCGGGACGGATGGTCAGCCCCTCGTTCAGTGCGATCGCCTGCGGCATCTTGCGGGTGTCGAGCGCGAAAACCTGCCGTTCCTCGGCGACGGCGGCGGCAAGCGGCTCGTTGAAGGGCCGCGACGGCAAGGTCATCTCATACGGCGGGCTGCGGCCGGTCTGGCCGGCGCCATCCTTGGCGACGAGCGTCACGCGCACGCGCTTTCCGGCAAGCGGATGTTCGGTCAGGTTGCGGCTGGTCACGCCCTTGGCGTCACGGGCGTTACGGCGGGGAATATCCAGCCGGTATTCCGGCAAGGGATAGAGCGGCGTCGCCGTCGGATCGGTTTCGACGGGAACGATCTCCGCATGCGCCTCCTGGACGCCGTAGTCGTCCTTGACGGTAAAGCCGATTTCAAGCGCGCCGTTGACGCTGGGTTTCGGCATGCCGTCGAAAGCAATTTCCGGCGCCTTGTCGGGGAGAACCTCGAAGCTCCAGCGGCGACCGTTGACTTCGAGGGCGCCATTCTCCTCGAGCTTCATCACATGGGTCTGGGCGACGGGAGCCTGGTTGGCCGGGACCTGGCCGGTTGGGACCGTATTCGGCTGTTGACTGCCGGATGCCGCCGCCTGCTGCGGCTTGGTATCCGCCTGCACGGCGATATCCTGCGCCTCGCCGTTTGCCTTGCGGAATACGACCTTTTCGGCTGTCTTGCCGCCGCTGACGCGCACAGTGAGGCCGGAAAACTGCGGAATGCCGATCGACCCCTGCTCGCTGCCGTCAGCGGTCAGATAGACCGGGGCGCGGCCGGTGTAGGAGGGCGGCGTCACCCAGGCGTCGATGCGCACGGCCGGATCGACGGTGACGTGCTCGGATGCTGCCTGCAACGCGTCACCGATCGAGCCGCCGTTGATCGACAGTGAATAGGCAAAGGCGGTGACCAGCAGCAGCGCCGGCACGGCGCGCAGCGCGAAACGGTCATGCACGGCGATATCAGGCCGCGGCAGTCCGGCATCGAGTGCAGCGATCTTTTCGGCCATGCGCGTCTGGTGCTCGCGCCAGAGCGCCCGGGCGAAGGGCGTATCGAAGGCCGGCTCGTCTTCCTGGACGGTGACCGGCTGGTGCGGCAGGCCGTTGCGCTCTTCCAGCATGCGGTCGGCTTCGGCGACCTTCGGCCAGCGCAGAGTGCGGAAGGGCAGGAGCGAGACGACAAAAGCAGCGGCAAAGGCAATCAGCAGCAGGATGCGCAGCCAGTCAGGCACGCTGCGAAAGATGCCGAACCAGGAGACGGAGAGATAGAAGGCGATCACTGCCAGAACCGGCATCAAAGGTGGCAGTAACTGCTCGAAAAACAGCACAACACGCGCCAGCAGGCGTTTTGTCGTCACCAGCCGGGCAAGCGAGGGGCGGAGCGCAAATGCACCTTTCCTCTGCCTTGAGGGGCTTGTCATCGGTCCGGTCTCCGCGATCTGGCGTTCTGAAACAGAGGGCGCTTCCGGCGATTGCAGGGCAATACGCTCATGACTGACAAGGATAACACTCTTTGTGGCGAAGGCGAGGGCGAGCGGCCGGCCATACCGGCTTTTCACGTTAATTCGCCAAAAAGTGATGGCTGGTTAAAGCGCGTCGCGATCTTTCAGATTGCTCCCCACGCTTTAAGTCTTTGTTTTACGCAGTCGTGCGCTGCACACTCTTGCGCGACATGCTTTAGAACAGGGTGATGATAGGCCCACTCGGCCTAAAATCTGGATCCTGTTCTAAATTAAATAGTTAGAGCACGATGTCATGAGAAAACCGTATACACTTTTCGGCATCATGCTTTAATCGAGCCAGGCCGGAACGGAGTCGAGGCTGATCAGTTCGGCATAGGTTCTGCGCGGGCGAATCGTATGGAAATCGCTGCCTCTGACCAGAACTTCGGGCACCAGCAGCCGGCTATTATAAGTGCCGGCCTGGACCGCGCCGTAAGCGCCGGCAGTGCTGACGGCCATCAAGTCGCCGGGCTTCGGCATCGCCATCTCGCGGTCGAGTGCCAAATAATCGCCGGTCTCGCAGACGGGGCCAACGACGTCGGCGCGGATGCGCGGGGCGTTCGCCGCCGAAATCGTCACCGGGCGGATCTCGTGATAGGCCTCGTAGAGCGTCGGGCGGATGAGATCGTTCATCGCGCCATCGACGATGACGAAGGTCTTTTCGCCGCCATCCTTCACATAGAGAACCTCGGTCACCAGGATACCGGCATTGCCGACGATCAGGCGGCCGGGTTCGGTGATGATCTTGCAGTTGAGGCCGCGCAACTGGTTCTTGACTATGGCCGCATAGGCATCCGGCAGCGGCGGCGGATTGTTGTCGTCCTTATAGGGGATGCCGAGACCGCCGCCGATATCGACGTGATCGATGGTGTGGCCGTCGGCGCGCAGCGTCGCGACAAGATCGTGCAACAGCCTGAAGGCGTCGTCGAAGGGCTGCAATTCGGTGATCTGGCTGCCGATATGCATGTCGATGCCGGTGACCTCGATGCCCGGCAGCTTGGCGGCATGGGCATAGATGGCGCGGGCACGCTCCCAGGAGATGCCGAATTTGTTTTCCTTCTTGCCGGTCGAGATCTTGGAATGGGTTTTTGCATCGACGTCAGGGTTGATGCGGAAGGAGACCGGCGCTTTCGTCCCGGCCTTGATGGCGCGCTGATTGAGGATTTCGAGCTCGGGCTCGGATTCGACGTTGAAACAGTAGATGCCTGCCTCGAGAGCGAAATCCATCTCCTGCGGCGTCTTGCCGACACCCGAAAACATGATGCGGCTGGCGGGAGTGTCGGCAGCGAGCGCGCGGCGCAGCTCGCCCTCGGAGACGACGTCGATACCGGCGCCGAGGCGGCCGAGTGTCTTCAGCACCGCCTGGTTAGAGTTCGCCTTCATCGCATAACAAACCATCGAGTCCATGTCCGCGAATGCTTCCGAAAAGACGCGGTAATGGCGCTCTAGCGTTGCGGTGGAATAGACATAAAAAGGTGTGCCGACCGCCTTGGCGATCTCGGGAACGGGGACGTTCTCGGAATGCAGGACGCCGTCTCGGTACTCGAAATGGTTCACGGGCTTGTGCCTTAAAGAAGGGGATCGAGAAGGAAGGGCTTGTCGACGGTTCCCGGCTTTTTCGTCGGCTTGGAAACGTCACCTTCCTTGGTTGCCGCAGCACTCGGCGGATCGAGGTCGCCCTTGCGCCCGCATCCGGCAACGGCAAGGCCGATGACGGCGAGAACCGCCGTCAGGCGGATGAGGTGCGGCAAGCTCTTCTGCATGGATATCCTCTTCGGCGGCATTTGATGGCATCATTCATGGCGGATGATGGAGATCTTCATAGCGAAGTTTATCCGCCTTGTGCACCCTGATTGTTGGACGGTCTTCCCGCGTAGACGGCAAGATCGCGGCGGCTTTCGCCGCCTGACATTTCAGTTACGGGCGCGCCAGAAGGCGATCTGCCTGCGTACCTCGGACGGCGCCGTGCCGCCGAAGCTCTTGCGGCTGGCGACCGAGGCCTCGACGGTCAGCACGTCGTAGACCTTGTCGGTGATGTCGGGATGGATCGCCTGCAGGTCGGAGAGCGGAAGTTCGGCAAGGTCGCAGCTCTTGCTTTCGGCAAGTGCGACGGCGCGGCCGGTGACGTGATGGGCATCACGGAAGGGGAGGCCCGCTTCGCGCACCAGCCAGTCGGCAAGATCGGTCGCCGTCGAGTAGCCGGAACCGGCCGCCGCCTTCATGCGCGCGGTGTTGACGGTCATGTCGCGCACCATACCGGTCATGGCGGCAATCGCCAGTTCCAGACTCTCGGCCGCGTCGAACACCTGTTCCTTGTCTTCCTGCATGTCCTTGGAATAGGCGAGAGGCAGGCCCTTCATGATCGTCAGAAGGGCCACCAGCGAGCCGTTGATGCGGCCGGTCTTGGCGCGCACCAGTTCGGCGGCATCCGGATTCTTCTTCTGCGGCATGATCGAGGAGCCGGTCGAGAAGGCGTCGGAGAGACGGACGAAACCGAATTGCGGGGTCGACCAGATGACGATCTCTTCCGCCAGACGCGAAAGGTGCATACCAGCAATTGCGGCGATCGACAGGAACTCGATGGCGAAGTCGCGGTCGGAGACCGTATCGATGGAGTTGCGGGTCGGCTCGCGGAAACCGAGCGCCTTGGCAGTCATATGGCGGTCGATCGGATAACCGGTGCCGGCAAGGGCTGCCGCGCCGATCGGGCTTTCGTCCAGGTGCTCGATGGCGTGGCGCACGCGCGAGCGGTCACGGCCGAACATTTCGACATAGGCCATGCAGTGATGGCCGAAGGTCACGGGCTGGGCGGTCTGCAGATGGGTGAAGCCCGGCATGACGCTTTCGGCATGTTCCTCGGCGCGGTCGAGGAAGGCGGCGATCAGGCCGGTCAGCATCCGTTCAGTTTTCTCAAGCTCTTCCTTCACCCAGAGGCGGAAGTCGAGCGCTACCTGATCGTTGCGCGAGCGGGCGGTGTGCAGCCGGCCGGCTGCCGGTCCGATCAGCGTCGCCAGGCGCGCTTCGACATTCATATGAATGTCTTCGAGCTGTCGCGAGAATTCGAAATTGCCGCTTTCGATTTCTGACAGGATCGTGTTTAGCCCGTGAACGATCTTGTCCTTATCGTCAGCGGAAATGATCCCCTGATGGGCGAGCATGGTCGCGTGGGCGATCGAGCCGCGGATATCCTGCGCGAATAGCTTCTTGTCGAAACCGATCGAGGCATTTATCTCCTCCATGATCGCGTCCGGGCCGGAAGCGAAGCGCCCGCCCCACATCTGGTTGGAGGATTTGGTTTCGGTTTTGCTCTCGGCCATGGAAGATGCCCGTCCTGGAGAATGAAATGACGACGAGAAAACCCTTCGGCCTGCCGTCCGTAAAATTGATCGCAATCGCCGCCGTTGCAGGCGTTGTTGCCGGTGCGGCAGCGGTATACGTGAAGGAGACGGGGATTGGCAATGGCATCGGCAATACCGCTTCGGCCGAATGCGCGCTGGCTAGGGAACGCGCTGCCAATCTGACGCCGCTGATGAAGGGGCAGGTCGCCGCCATGGTCGCCGCCAACGAACCGCGCAAGCTGACTGCGGTTACATTCAACGGCCCTGACGGCAAGGCGATGACGCTCGATCATTTTACTGGCAAGACTGTGCTTCTCAATCTGTGGGCCACGTGGTGCGTGCCCTGCCGCGAGGAGATGCCGGCGCTGAACGCGCTGGAAAAGGGTATGGGGAGCGACAAGTTCCAGGTCGTACCGGTCAATATCGATACCGGTGACGACGAGAAGCCGAAGGCCTTCCTGAGCGAGATCGGCGTCGATGCGCTGCAGCTTTACCGCGACAATACGATCGGCGTCTTCAATAGCTTAAAGAAGGAAGGTCTCGCTTTCGGCCTGCCGGTGACGCTGCTGCTCGACGACAAGGGCTGCCTGATTTCAGCGATGAACGGCCCGGCTGCCTGGGACAGCGAAGATGCCAAGACGCTGATCAAGGGCGCGATCGGATCCTAAAGCGCGTCGCATCAAATTTGATTCATGCGGCGCGCTTTAGCTCTTTGTTTTGATGCATGTCGTTGCGAATCGCTTACACTTCCGGGCGGCATGCATTAAGGAGCCCGTCAGGAGTCTCCGTCTCCTTTAATGAGGAAGACACCCGCAAGCCCGATGAGCACGCAGCATTGCAGCAGGAACATTGGTGTTTCAGTCGACATGGCGTTCCCTCCCGTTCACGGCAAGAAAGCATTTCGCGGGCGGGCCGTCCATTCGCCCTTTCGGGCGACACCCGCTTAGAACAGGATGATTTTAGGCCCGGTCGGCCTAAAATCATCGTTCTACATTAAAGAGCTAGAGCATGATGTCATAAGTAAACCGCTCACACTTTTCGGCTTCAAGCTCTAGCGCGTCGGGACCGGCACTTCACCCCGATAGTCATAGAAGCCGCGTCCGGACTTGCGTCCGAGCCAGCCCGCCTCGACATATTTCACCAGCAGCGGGCAGGGACGGTATTTCGAGTCCGCCAGGCCGTCGTGCAGCACCTGCATGATCGAAAGGCAGGTGTCGAGGCCGATGAAATCGGCAAGCTGCAGCGGCCCCATCGGATGGTTGGCGCCGAGCTTCATCGCCGTATCGATGGCATCGACCGTGCCGACGCCTTCATAGAGCGTATAGATCGCCTCGTTGATCATCGGCAGCAGGATGCGGTTGACGATGAAGGCCGGGAAATCCTCGGCCACGGTGATGGTCTTTTCCAGCGTGCCGACGAATTCCCTGGCGGCCGAGAAGGTCTTTTCATCGGTCGCGATGCCGCGCACCAGTTCGACCAGCTTCATCACCGGCACCGGGTTCATGAAATGTATGCCCATGAAGCGTTCGGGGCGGTCAGTGGCGGCAGCTAGCCGGGTGATGGAAAGGGAAGAGGTGTTGGTGGCAAGCAGCGCCTCGGGCTTCAGGACCGGACAAACCTGCGCATAGATCTTGCGCTTGACCGTTTCATCCTCGGTGGCGGCCTCGATGACGAGATCGGACGGGGCGAGATCATTGACATCGGACGAGCCTGTGATGAGCGACAAAGTCGACTTGCGTTCCTCTTCGGTCATCTTGCCGTTCGTCACCAGGCGGGCAAGGTTGCCGTTGACGGTGGCAAGGCCGGATTCGATGCGATCCTGGGAGAGATCGTAAATGTGAACCCTGTAACCTGCGGCGGCCGAAACATGCGCGATGCCGCAGCCCATCTGGCCGGCACCGATAATACCAATATTCTTCAACACCGCATTCATCTCCAAACCCCCGCACGGCATTCGCCCCCGCGCTGCCGCATTTTTTAGCAATACTGCCGGACGAAGGATCGCCCGGCAGCAGTAGTAGCCCGATAAAAGATAATTTTCCAGTCATTCGCAAGTGCGAAAGAAAAGCATTTGACGCGTTTAAAGCGCGTTGCGAATCTTTCGATTCGCTTCTCGCGCTTTAGCAGGCTGCTGAAATTCGCTCTGCGTTGGCGCAGTTGCTTGCTGTGGGTCTGATTTTTTTACAGACTGGCTGTCGTGCGGTGGGATTTTGGCCGATTGAGGCGGGTTTTCTGGCCATATCGGCTTATT